>CACZHN010000105.1:3136-11641 GCA_902780985.1 uncultured Lachnospiraceae bacterium
TGTGATGCTATCTCAACATCAAGATCATTCTGAACAGCCTTTTTAAGACATTCCATAGCATTATCAAAAGTTAAAAGAGTTGAGTCTTCCGAACTTTGTTCATCAAATGTATATGAGATCATGATCTGTGCTCCGAAAACCCCGTCATTATCTACATATACAGCTTTTATCATATTCGAATAATCGAATGCAAAAGGTATTCCGCTGAGACTTTCCAAAACAAATGCGGTATATCCGTGTCGTACGGCACCTTCCAGATTATCCGACTGAGCAACATCATCATTATAGAATATTATCTCTCCTGCCTTATCGGATGTCTTCGATGCTGGCTGAGACACATAATTAAAAGTCATATCCGAATGAAGTGCTACAGCTTCTTCAGGGAGAGTTATGCCGAAGTTATCTTTAAAGTTGTTTATGATTGATTCGGAGAGTTCTTCATCAGTAAGCGTACATTCGTTTGGTCTGTTACTCATAACCTGTGCGATATTATGAGATTTCATGGTGGAATCATTCCATGTATAGAGTAACCCGTCAATATCCGTATATGAGAAATATTCCAGGGATTTATCATCTATTACATCACTCATGTTTTTCGGATAATATACAATGCATAATTCTCTGTCAGAATCACTGTAAGAAATTATCATCTGATAGGTTATATCGTTATGCACGCCTTCATAAGTATGTAAGAAGAATCCGTCTTCTTCGTACCATGCAGGCGTTTTACGTATGATGTTATCTTCAATCTGATTTTCATACAGAATTTCCTGTACTTCCTCAACAATAAAATGATTGTCACCTTTTTTATGATCCAAAGTTTCTTTATCACCTGATCCGTACGCAACCGCTGTATCACCGAACATGTTTCTTACCCATGTTTCTTCATCAACAGTCGCACTCGTGATAGGTGAAATTTTATATGTAGGTACAGACTGAACATCCGGTACAGTGTAATGAAGATTAAAATTAACTAAGACATTGTTTACTTCCACTGACTCGTTAAAATCAAATTCACTGTTACCGAGCTTATCTTTAAGACTTCCTTCGGATACCATACTTCCATCGGAAGTAACCGCTTCGGATTTTTCAGCTTCAGAAGTTTCATCATTCAAAACCACTGCCGAATCTACGCTCTGTCCTCCGTATTCATCAATACTTTGAATTTCCTTTCCGCATCCGGAAAATGCCGTAAGCATTCCGGTCAAAAGTATTGCGGCTCTGTAATTCTTTTTAACCCCCAGCTGTTTTATCATACTCTCCCCCTTCAACTGAACTAAAAGTCTTCAGCGCTGTACAGAATATCTATTAATGAACCGTCCATGGCATTTATTATAATTCTGTCCATTACCCAGCCGCCCTCAGCGTTATATGTTGCATCTACCACCCATACGGGAATGTATGTATATTCCGTATTATCATTCGGTGATTCGAGCGGATAATACATAAGTCTTATCTGATCGAATTTTATGGTTGTCTTCATATTGCGGCGAGCCTGATCTACATCAAGATTTTCCTGAGTTGCTTTTTTCAAGGCTTCCATAGCATTATCAAAGGATAATAGAGTCGCATCTTCGGATACCTGATCATCAAATGAATAAGGTATTATGAACATCGCACCGAACAATCCTTCATCATCAACAAATACCGCACTTGTTCTTTCCAGATCTCCGAACTGATTTAAGGATTCGTTATTCGGTAATATATTGAGTCCGTTTATATCTTCCAGTACGAGTGCCGAATATCCATGTCTTACCGCACCCTCCAGATTCTCTGTCAGAAGAGAATCTTTATTAAAGAATATAAGCTCACAACGCTGACCGGCAACAGCATTTTCCTCATTTACAATATAACTGTAATTGATATTCGAATGCAGTGATAAAACTTCTTTCGGAAGATTTATACCGAAATCGTTTTTCATGGTATTTACAATGACTTCAGACATTTCTTCCTCGGATAATGTGCATTCATTCGGTCTGTCTGCCATTACTTCATCTATGTTATATGCATACATTTTTCCCTGATACTGAGCATATAATAATCCGTCATTACCTGAGAATCCGTATAAATCAAGAGATTTATCATCTATAAGATCATTAACTTTTTTAGGAGCATATATTACACTTAATTCGCGGAATTTATCACTGTAGGAAATACACATCTGATATAAAGTTCCGTTATGATCACCTTCATAGGTGTGTAAGAAGAATCCGTCCTTATCGATCCAGCCCGGAACGGCACGTACTTCATCATCAGTGAATCCGTTAATAATGAGAATCTGCTGTATACCTTCAATGATCAGCTGGTTATCGCCGTTCTTTTCATTGAGAGATTCCTTGTCTTTAGAACCTAAAGCCGTTGCGGTATCTCCGAACATCTGTTTTAAAAGATTATCTTCATCAAAGCTTGCCTGTGTGATCGGTGTAATCTTATATGTCGGAACAGAAGGTACATCCGGAACCTGATAGTCAAGATCAAAATCAACAATCTGATTTGCGACTGTTATGGATTCGGCATATTCAAAATGAGTGTTTCCCAGCTTATCTATAAGCGAGTCACCCTTTAAACCACCCGAAACATCGGTACTTTCTTCGGAATCCTCAGAACCGATCGATTCGTCGGAAAGAGGCTCGGATGTTGCATCTACGGTCTGACCACCGTAATCCTCGATTTCCTGAAGCTCTTTCCCGCATCCCGAAAGAGCGATCACGCCTCCCAGTAAAAGCGCCGTAATCGTATGTTTCTTACTGATACCCCATAATTTAAACACGTTTCCACCCTCACAATTAATCATGTTATTCACTGTATATTGTAGTGATATATGTTCCGTCAACTGCGTTGATAACGACTCTTGCATCGATCATATTTCCCGATCCCGCATCAACAACCCATGCAGGAACGTATGTACATTCGGTTTTATCCGGCGATTCAAGCGGATAATACATAAGTTCTATATGGTTAAATGTAAGGTTCGAATTTGAAGAACCTTCAAGAGCCCTTGCTACATCAACATTTTTTGAAATCCCCTCTTTAAGGGCGCTCATGGCATTATCGAAATTGATAAGTATTACATTATCGGAAAGCTGTTCGTTAAAGCTGTAAGACGTTACAAATTCAAGTCCGATAACACCGTTATCATCAACAAATGCAGCGCCTACCTTAAGGTCATCAGCATCCGGATCAAGGGTATCCACACTCGGAATAAAATTGATCTTTCCTATATTCAGCATAACAGGAGCTGCGTATCCGTGACGAACCGCATCCTGAAGATCGTTTCCTTCAAGCATCATTTCGTTGAAGAATACCAGTTCGCATCTGTCATCTTCGGCTCTGTCTTCATCTGCAACATCATAATGCTCATAGTAGATATTATCCGAAAGAGATACGCCTCCTTCAGGAAGGCCTATATAAAGATCGTCCTGCATGGTCTTATAGATTTCGTCCGTAAGTTCTTCTGCCGGTCTGGTGCTTTCATTCGGCTTATCTTTCATCATTTCTCTTATATCATATGATTTAACTTCACCACGGTTATATACGTAAAGGATTCCGTCATTTCCCGTATATGAGAAATTATCACACTCCGTTTCACCTATGATATCCGATATTTTCTTCGGAAACAGAATAACACCCATTTCTCTGTACTTATCACTGTAGGATATGACCAGCTCATAATCCTTACCCATATATTGTCCTTCGTAAGTATGAAGGAAATATCCGTCATCGTCTGTCCATGCCGGGCAGCTGGTATTTCCCCAGTTGTATTCCTTACCGTTATGGTACTGGATATTAATAGCGGCCTGAATCAAAGGAACCGAATCTTCAAAGGCTTCGCTTATATACTTTCTTTTATCCGGAACTATCGGAGATGCACTGTCTCCGAAGATGTTCTTTACTATATCATCTTCTCTTATGCTTTCACTTGTGATCGGCGTGATTCTGTATGTCGGTACAGACTGAACATCAGGAACATCATAGTGCAGATTGATATTTACATTGTATCCCTTGGCATCTATGGATTCGTTAAAGTCAAATGTTTTTCCGCCAAGCTTTTCATCCAGGGTTCCTACAGTAGAACTTCCGAAGATCTCAGTACTGCCGCCGTCTTCGCCTCCGCTTTTTTCATCACCGCTTTTTTCGGCAGATGTAGTCTCTATCGTCTCACCGCCGTAATCTTCTATCTGATCTAATTCTTTATCACAACCGTTAAATGCCATCAGGCTTCCCAATAATAATGCCGTAATAGTGTATCTCTTTTTATCTCCCCATATCTTAATCATTAATATAATCCTCCGTTATAAATTAAGACTTTATTAAGATAGCATCAAATTGCATCATAAAAGCATCAAAATCTATGCTTTTTGATGTTTTTCATAAAGCAAAAAAAGAGCTCACGATCTATTCCGTGAGCTCTTACAGTAGTCCGTAGGGGAATCGAACCCCTGATTCCGCCGTGAGAGGGCGGCGTCTTAGCCTCTTGACCAACGGACCGTCAATTATAATAACAAAAGTGCCTGCGGAATGCAAGCACTTTTTTCTAAAATATTTAAATTATTTTAAAACATGTATTTCTGCAGTATCAAGAGCCTTCTGATATATAGGTTCTATGATGCCTTCCAGCTTTTTCTCGTGTCTTTCGATAACTTCCAGCTTCGGCTTTGTAACCGGATGCTTTGCTACAAATATAGTACAGCAGTCTTCATAAGGCTCTATGGATGTTTCGAATGTACCGATCTTCTGTGAATACTCTACTATCTCCTGCTTATCCATACCGATTACAGGTCTGTATACGGGAATTGTAACAGCATCATCGATAACTCCGAGAGACTGCATAGTCTGTGAAGATACCTGACCGATGGATTCTCCTGTTACAAGACACTGAGCTCCCTCTTTTGCAGCTATATCCTGAGCCATTCTGAACATATATCTCTTCATGATGATAGTAAGCTCGTCATGAGGACAGTTATCGTATATAGCAAGCTGAAGCTCTGTGAAGTTTACGATATGAAGTGCAATCGGTCCTGCATACTGAGATACGATCCTTCCCAGCTTCTCAACCTTCTCAAGAGCACGTGCTGATGTATAAGGCGGAGAATTATAATATACCGCATGCATTTCAACACCACGCTTAGCTATCATGTATGTAGCTACAGGGCTGTCGATACCGCCTGAAAGAAGGGATACTGCCTTGCCGTTGGTTCCTACAGGAAGTCCGCCCGGTCCCGGAAGAACTTTTGAATATACATAAACCTTGTCTCTGATCTCAACTTCCACCATTACGTCAGGCTCATGTACATCAACATGAAGTCCTTCGGATTCAAATGCTTCAAGAAGATCATGACCTACTTCAGCCTCAATCTCCATAGAGTTCATAGGGAAAGTCTTGTCGGTTCTTCTGCAGTGAACCTTAAAGGAAAAATCAAAGTCATCATATGAATCTTTAAAATGCGCTACTGAAGCCTTAGCTATCTCGGCATAATCAGTCTTCTCACCAACCGTTACAGGGCAGATTCCGGTTATACCGAAGATCTTTGTAAGGTAATCAAGGCATGTATCATAGTCATAGTCCGAAAGAGCTTCTACATAGATACGTCCGAAGTCGCGTCTTACTTCGAATTCACCCAGAGACTTGATCCTGTTACGGATTCTCTTGCAAAGGATTTCCTCGAACACATATCTGTTCTTTCCCTTTGTACCGATCTCTGCATATTTAACCAAAAACATATTTATCTTTTCCATTATCTATCCCCTAACGTAATGTCTCAGTACCGGAAGAAGCTCCTTAATGGTATTTATTGCATAATCAACTTCTTCCTCTGTATTTGTCTCATTAAAGCTGAATCTGAGTGTAGATTCAAGTCTGTCTCTGTCCAGTCCGATAGCAGTAAGTACAGCACTTTCTCTTCTTTTATTGGATGAGCAGGCGGATCCGGATGAAACATATATTCCCTTATCTTCAAGTGCATGAAGCATAACTTCGGCTCTTACGCCGGTAAAGCTTATACTTGCGATATGCGGCGCTGTTTCCGAATTGCTGTACACATCCCGGATCTCCGTGAGACCTGAGATAAGCTTATCCTTAAGGCCCGCAACCTTTTCCATCTTAGCTTCCATATCATTCATTGTAATGGATACGGCTGTTCCGAGTCCTGCGATGGCCGGTACATTTTCCGTACCGGAACGCATGTTTTTCTGCTGTCCGCCGCCGTAAATGATAGGTCTGATAAGCGTTCCCTTCTTAACATATAAGAAGCCCGAGCCCTTAGGACCGTGAAGCTTATGTCCGCTTACCGAAAGCATATCCACGCCCAGTTTCTTGGGATTAACCTCGATCTTACCGAAAGACTGAATGCAGTCCGTATGAACCATAACATCCGGATTCTTCTTTTTTACCGCTTTGGCAATCTCGGCAATAGGCTGAACCGCACCGATCTCGTTATTTATATGCATGCAGCTTACAAGAATCGTATCTTCTCTTACAGCATCCGCAAATGCCTCGGCTGTCACTCTTCCTGTTTCATCAGGTGAAATGTATGTGACTTCAAAGCCTTCCTTCTCAAGAAATGCCATGACCTGAAGTACCGATGGATGCTCTATGGATGAAGTGATAAGATGCTTACCCTTTCGCTTCTTTGCAAGAGCCGTACCGATGATAGCCAGATTGTTGGACTCTGTACCGCCTGATGTAAATATGATCTCTTCAGGTGTACACTTAAGTACTTTGGAAATTATATCCGCACTGTCTTTTATATAGTGTTCTGCCTGAACACCCTTCAGGTGAAGTGAGGACGGATTTCCGTAGTCTTCATACATAACCTTTATCATGATATCCTTAACTTCGGGATAAACACGTGTAGTTGCTGAGTTGTCGAAATATACTTCCATTTTTTCTTTCCTAATATTTATTTATCTAATGCAAAACCGAGTATAGATAATATAGCAAGTCCCGCAGTCTCCGTACGGAGTATTCTGTTTCCGAGAGTTATTATCTTTGCTCCGGCTTCCTTCGCCAGTTCGATCTCCGAATCGGCAAAGCCGCCTTCAGGGCCGATGAAGATATCTATCTCATCGTATTCCGATGCTCCTGCTATTATCTGTCTCGCATATTCCATTCCTTCCGCGCTTTCGTAAGGAACGAGTATAAGTCTTTTTATATCCGAGCCGGCTGATACCGACTTTACGGCATTCTTATAGCTGATATAAGACGATACATCGGGTATTATGCCTCTTCTGGACTGCTTGGCTGCAGCTTCGGCTATCTTTCTGTATCTGTCCAGTTTTTTATCCTGCTTCTTTTCATCCAGCTTTACAACCGTGCGTTCCATCATTACGGGAATTATCTCGGAAGCTCCGAGTTCAACGGCTTTCTGAATTATAAGTTCGAATTTATCGGCTTTAGGCACTCCCTGGAACAAACGAAGTTTGACAGGAAGTTCCGCATTGCAGTCATGTATATCTACTATATCCGCTATTACATCATCATCTACGAAGGATATAACGCATTCATAGTCCCTTGATGAGCCGTCGCTTACGGTTATACTGTCTCCGACACCCAGTCTCAGAACATTCTTTATATGATTTACATCCTCTCCCGATATGCAGATGGATTTATTCAGTTCACTGAGATTATCTACATAAAATCTATGCATTTCATCCACCAATTACTGATTCTTACAAACTATACTTACCCATTCGTTCATATGAACTACATCGAGGATCTCGAATCCGTTATCCGTAAGAGCCTTCTTTACATCATCTTCTCTGGTATCGATAATACCGGATGTAATAAAGATTCCGTCAGGCTCAAGATAATCGCGAACCACTCCCGACAGAGGAATTATAACATCTGCAAGGATATTCGCAACCACAATATTATATTTTCTTGCAGGAATGGAGTCTTCTCCACCGAGAGAAAGATCAACCATTTCGGCAGGAGTAAGCGGTGTAGAAATACCGGAACCCAGGCTGCCGTTCTTATAAGCTTCTTTCTCATCGTCTGTCATCTTCTCACCGATGAAGTTCTTGGAAAGAAGGTTTCCCGCACTGAAATCTATTCTGTCTGATGAAAATCCGTTGGCCTCTGCATTTATCTTACTGGATTCAACAGCCTGAGGATCTATATCAAGTCCGTGAACATAGCCTGCGCCCATAACAACCGCTGCTATGGAAAGAATACCGCTTCCGCATCCGATATCGAATACAGACGGCTTATCGGCTTTATTGATATACTTCTCCAGCTGTCCGAGACAAAGCTTTGTTGTCTCATGAGTACCTGTACCGAAAGCCATTACGGATTCGATCTTGATAACCTTATCCGTATCTTTCTTATCAGGAAATTCAGACCATACAGGCTCTATTACAAGATTGTCGTAAAGTCTGAAAGGTTTGTAATACTGCTTCCAATTATCGTTCCAGGTGGTGTCATCAGTCGTATCTGTTAACATAATATTTTTACTGCCAACCGGAAGGAATTCTTCAAGTCTGTTCATCTCTTCGATGACAAGAGCT
>CACZHN010000106.1 GCA_902780985.1 uncultured Lachnospiraceae bacterium
CTTTTTTATCATTCTTCTTATTTACATGTTGTGGCTTCTGAATGAGTTCCGTGAATCTATTGCCGATGCCGAGGAAAAGGCTAATACTGATGTTCTTACAGGACTTTATAACCGCCGTGGTTTTGGAATGTTCTTCGAGGATTATTACAACGAATGCAAGATGAAGCGTACGGGACTTGCCGTATTCCTTATAGATATGGACAACATGAAGACCATCAACGATACTCTCGGACACGACGAAGGCGACTACTGCTTATGCACCATCGCACATGCCATGAAACAGGCTGCAAACTCCGATGAGATCTGCATACGTTCCGGAGGTGACGAATTCGTGGTTCTGGCAAAGGACTATGACGAGGCAAAGATCGAACGTTATATCACGGATCTGAGACATGCCATCGCACTGAAGAGACGAACAGACGGAAAGGCGTATGATATATCCGTCAGTGTGGGATGTTATATGCAGGTACCGACGGATGATGGAATAAATCCGACGGAGGCTGCGGAGAGGTTCCTCCGCTTTGCTGATACCGAGATGTACATAGAGAAAAAAGAACACAAGAAGGCTCTGAAAGAAGAAAAAGAAAAAAGTAACTAAGGTTTGGAATTGATAAAACGTCCAACCGCAAAATAAAACCCTTGAGACCAGCTCATTGAAGGCCGGCTCAAGGGCTTTTTTTGCGTTCGGACGTAATTCACATTACGTTATTTTTCTTCTGAATATCCGCTGGTATTATTTGTGATATGGTTCTCCGGATATTATGCGGTAGCTGCGGTATATCTGTTCGAGGAGGATGACTCGCATCAGCTGGTGCGGGAATGTCATCTTGGAGAAGCTCAGGTGGAATTTTGCTGCTGAGATTACTTCGTCAGCAAGACCCAGAGAGCCTCCGATCACAAACTGGATATGGCTGGTTCCGCTTATGCCGAGAGAGTCTATCTTCTTGGCAAGTTCTACGGAATCAATTTCCTTACCGTTTATCTCCAGAGTTATCACATAGGCTTTATCATCAATGTACCTGAGGATCTTCTCTCCTTCTTTGCGCTTTATCTCTGTCTCGAGGGCAGGGCTCGCATTTTCCGGAGTCTTTTCGTCCTGAACCTCTATTATGTTCAGGCTGCAGTACTTCGAAAGCCTCTTCTTATATTCTTCCAACGCGTCACGGTAAAACTTTTCTTTGATCTTACCTACGCATACGATATCTATTTTCAATCTTACTCTCTTCCGTCCCAGCAATATGTGCAGAGCTTGTCTCTGTCAAGTCCGGATGCTGCGATCATATCGTCAAGTCTGTTGAAGCTCAGTGATGTGAAGTTAAGCTTCTGTCTGATCTTCTCGAGCATGTTGTGATAACGATCGGAATCAGGATTTGCATAATCATCGAGAACTGTTCTCTCTACCTGCTCTCCTTCTTCCTCAGCAATAACACGACGTGTTATAAGTTCCATTTCCGAATTGGAACGCGAGAAGTTGATGTACTTACATCCGAAAAGAAGCGGAGGACATGCAGGTCTGATATGAACTTCCTTAGCCCCGCTCTCATACAGGAACTCTGTGGTCTCACGAAGCTGTGTACCTCTTACGATGGAGTCATCGATTATGAGGAGCTTCTTGTTATCTATAAGTTCATGAACAGGAATAAGCTTCATCTTTGCGATGAGATTTCTCTTGTTCTGATGTGTCGGCATAAATGAACGCGGCCATGTCGGTGTGTACTTGATGAAAGGTCTTGAGAATGGAACCTCGCACTCATTTGCATAACCGATGGCATGTGCTGTACCGGAATCGGGAACGCCGGCTACAACATCGATATCCTGCTTTGTAAGCTGATCACGCTGAGCCATCTTAGCTCCGCAGCGGTAACGCATTTCCTCTACAGATACGCCTTCATAATGTGATGAAGGATAACCGTAGTAGATCCAGAGGAATGTACAGATACGCATCTTCTCGCCCGGCTTCTCAAGAGTCACAACGCCTTCCGGTGTCATAACACAGATTTCTCCCGGTCCCATTTCCCTGAAATCTCTGTATCCGAGATTGAGGTATGCATGGCTTTCGAAAGTTGCGCAGTAACCTTCATCCTTCTTACCGATGATGATCGGAGTTCTGCCGTACTTATCTCTTGCGAGATAGATGCAGTCAGGTGTAAGGATGAGGATCGTCATGGATCCTTCTATTCTCTCCTGGGCATACTTGATACCCTCGATGATATTGTCTTTCTGATTGATTATAGCTGCAGTGAGCTCTGTCTTGTTGATGTCGCCGTCTGTCATTTCAAAGAAATGCGATGCGCCGTTCTTGAAGATCTCTGCAACAAGGTCATCGGAATTGTTGATTTTTCCGACTGTTACTATAGCGTAAGTTCCGTGATGTGAACGTACGAGAAGCGGCTGTGGATCGTAATCCGAAATGCTTCCGATTCCCAGATGTCCCTTCATTTCGTGTACGTCGCTCATGAACTTAGTTCTGAACGGGGAATGCTCTATACTGTGAATAGCTCTGTCGAAGCCATTTTCCTTTCCGTATACTGCAAGACCACCACGTCTGGTTCCCAGATGTGAATGATAGTCTGTTCCGTAAAATAAATCGAATACACAATCTTCTTTGAGTGCTGTAGCAAAAAATCCGCCCATTATTAATCTCCCTTGATTTTACTTACCTGCGGCAACAACTGCCATTGCAAGTTCTTCAAGCTTAGGGATATCTTCATCCTTAAGGCTTGACTTTATCGTTACGACCGGATCGATGATCGTAATGTTCTTCATAGGTTCAACCAGAGATTTCATCGTCTTTGCAGCAGTCGGTCCCCAGGAACCGTTCTCAAGAAATGCAACTGCTCTGTTCTGATATGTCTTGTATGTTAAATGTGTGAGGAAGTCATGCATCGGAAGGAATACTCCTCCGTCATAACTTGATGCGCAAAGCACCATTCTGTCATATCTGAAAGCGTCCTCTACACACTCTGCCATATCTTCTCTGCAAAGGTCGCTGATAGCAACCTTCTCGCCCATAGCGGTGAGAATCTCTGCCAGTTTCTTAGCAGCCTTCTCTGTATTTCCGTGGATAGATGCGTATGCGATAAATACACCCTTATCCTCGGCCTGATAGCTGCTCCATGTATTGTAAGTATTGATGTAATACTCAAGATCGGAATCAAGTACAGGACCATGAAGCGGACAGATCTTCTCGATGTCGAGAGTTGCTGCCTTCTTAAGAAGATTCTGTACAGGCATTCCGTACTTTCCTACTATTCCGAAGTAG
Source organism: uncultured Lachnospiraceae bacterium (assembly GCA_902780985.1). The sequence continues at coordinate 3,263 of CACZHN010000106.1, forward strand.
TAACGTCTTGCTTCGCAAGCCCATCCTTCTTCGTTCTCGTCTTCCTTGCAGATAGCACCGAACTTGCCAAATGCATCCGCTGAGAAGAATACCTTCTCGCTTGATTCATACGTCATCATTACTTCAGGCCAATGGATCATAGGCGTAAGGAAAAATGTAAGGGTATGGGATCCCAGTGACAGGGTATCGCCTTCCTTAACTACTATACTCTTTTCGGAAAGATCCACGTTCATGAACTGTGGTATCATGGCAAATGTCTTCGCAGTACTTACGATCTGCGCATTTGGATATGCCTTGATAGTAGCTGCAAGGCTTCCCGAATGATCAGGCTCAAGATGCTGTACAACGATGTAATCCAGATCTCTTCCGTTAAGTTCCGTCTTAAGATTGTTCAGGAACTCTTCTGTCTTATGAGCATCAACCGTATCCATAACGGCAGTCTTCTCATCCAGAATAAGATATGAATTATAAGCCATTCCTTCCGGAACTATATACTGACTCTCGAAAAGATCGAGTTCAAGGTCATCTACTCCGACGTAACGGATTGCATCTGAAACTGAATTTACCATGTATTCCCCCTCCGAATTTTGTATTAAATATTTGTCTGTGTTTCGGCAGGCTTTTTCTAAAAAAGCCATACACTACTTTTTACCATAAAATAGATTTTTCATCAACAGGAAATTTTGACCCCCGGGGACGGGGGTCATTTTACTCTATGCCGATTACTTCGTAATCTTTATCTGTAACTGCTTTTGTAAGCACGTCATCGCTTACGTCGGATGATAATGTAACTACTGCTGTACCGGCTTCGTGGCTTACTGCTGCGCTTTCAACTCCGTCAAGAGCCTCAAGGGCTTTCTTTACGGTTGCTTCGCAGTGACCGCACATCATTCCTTCGATCTTGATTGTTTTTTCCATAGTGGATTTTTCCTCGCTTTCTTCTGTATCTGTTATTTCATTCTTATCTTCATTTCTGACAGCCTCAGACTTTGTCTCTGTCATGTCTCCGTCTCCGGACTTACCGAGTTTCACCAGGTTAAGTCTGAGAGCATTCATGCATACGCAGAAGCTGGAAAGGCTCATAGCCGCTGCTCCGTACATAGGCTTCATGGCAAACCCGTACAGTCCGATGGCCATCGGGATACATACTATATTGTATATAAATGCCCAGAACAGGTTTTCATGTATATTTCTTATGGTAGCTTTACTGAGGCGAATACCGCGCACCACATCCATAAGACTGTTCTTCATAAGGACCATGTCCGCCGCATCAACCGCTACATCGGCTCCCGCACCTATGGCGGCTCCGATATCGGCTCTTGTAAGTGCCGGTGCATCGTTGATGCCGTCACCCACCATCATGACCTTGCCTTCTGACATAAGTTCTGCCACTGCATTTTCCTTACCCTCGGGAAGTACGCCGGCGATGACCTTATCTACTCCCGCAACTTTTCCTACAGCCTCAGCCGTTCTCTCATTATCTCCGGTGAGCATGACCACCTTAAGCCCCATGGCCTTCAGCTCGCTTATAGCCTGCGCGCTGTCTTCCTTCACGGTATCCGCCACGGCGATGATACCAAGAAGCTTCGAATCCTCCGCAAAAAGCAGCGGAGTCTTTCCTTCGGAAGCCAGACGGTCTATCTCTGATCTGTCTTTTGCGGATATTTCTGCCACCTTACTTATATAAGAGAGATTTCCGCCGTATATCGCTTTACCCTTAAGACTTCCTCTCAGACCGTTTCCCGGGAGAGCTTCAAAATCCGTAATATCGTATAAACCTTTATTCTTATCGCCGCCGGTCTTGGCAGTTTTCGTATCCCAATACTCCACCACTGCCTTGGCAAGGGGATGCTCGGAATATCTTTCCAGCGATGCAGCAAGCTTAAGCAGTTCATTCGAATTACTTCCCACCGAAACACCTGATGCCGCACCGGTTGCTTCGATCACATCCGTAACCTCCGGCTCGCCCTTCGTGATAGTTCCGGTCTTATCCAAAACTACCGTGCTTATCCTGCCGGTCTCTTCCAGCGACTGAGCCGTCTTATAGAGGATACCCCTCTTCGCTCCCACGCCGCTTCCGACCATTATCGCCACCGGAGTGGCAAGTCCCAGCGCACACGGGCAGCTGATAACCAGCACCGATATAGCTCGCGCGATGGAGAAACCTACATCCCTTCCCGCAATCATCCATCCGATAAATGTAATGACCGCTATCATTATAACCGCAGGAACAAATACTCCCGATACTTTATCCGCAATCCTGGCAAGGGGTGCCTTCGTAGCCGAGGCCTCGCTTACCATCTGAATTATCTTAGAAAGAGTCGTATCTCTTCCGACCCTCGTAGCAACGCATTCAATATATCCGCCGGTATTGATGGTGGCCGCCGAAACCCGGTCTCCCACCAGCTTATCCACAGGGATACTTTCTCCTGTCAGCGCGGATTCGTTTATGGCCGTTGAGCCCGACACAATCTCGCCGTCTACGGGGATGCTCTCTCCCGGCTTAACTATGAATATATCTCCAACCTTAACTTCCGCCACCGGCACGGATCTTTCCGAACCGTCAACTGTCTTTATCACCGCAGTTTCAGGTGCCAGCTTCATAAGGCTCTTCAGTGCCGATGTGGTCTTTCCTTTTGATATGGCTTCCAGAAGCTTACCTACGGTTATGAGGGTAACTATCATTGCCGCCGATTCAAAGTAGAGATTCATGCTGTAGGAATGAAGAGCCTCCATGTCGCCCCTTCCCTGAGCATCCATCATCAGGAAAAGTTCTACCAAGCTGTATCCGAAGGACGCCGCGCTTCCCATTGCCACCAGGGTATCCATGTTCGGAGCCCCGTGCAACACGCTCCTTGTACCGCTTATAAAAAACTTTTTATTTATATTCATCACTATAAGAGCGAGAAGCATTTCCACCGTGGCAAGTGCCACGTGGTTCTCCAGAATCTTAAAAGGCACCGGCCAGCCCCACATCATATGCCCCATGGATAGATACATCAGTATAAGGAGAAATGCAACGGAACTCACCAGACGTTTCTTCAGCACCGGAGTTTCCTTATCCCGCAGAGCTTCCTCCTCTTCCGCATAAAGAGACTTACCGTCAGACACGGAACCATCCGAAAAAGAGGGACTCTCGTTCCCTCTCTTTATCGCTCCGTATCCCGCAGCCTCAACGGCTTTGATGATCTCGGCACTGTCGGCACTGCCTTCCACCGACATTGAATTTGTAAGCAGGCTTACCGCACAGCTGTCCACGCCCGGAAGCTTCGAAACCGCTTTCTCCACTCTGGCCTGGCAGGCCGCACAGCTCATACCTGTAATATTATACTGATCCAATGCTCTTCACCTCTACTCGTTAATTATACTGTTAGCTATATCTAACTGTCAACATGAAGAATAGGGCGCCCATCTACGAATGGACGCCCTATTCCCGGGACAAGTGTGTGGACTGTCGTCCACAAATATGATTGGAGAATCATAAACATCACAAATACTGTAAAACAGTCTGTATGTTTGTAATGATTATACGATAAAAAATTAGTAGTGGCAACCATATTTTTTACATCATATTTTTTGCCACTTGTGGTATAGTATATATGCGGAGGTTACAAAAATGCAGCGTTCATTTTCTACTATTCTGAATAATACGATTGAATCGGGGGTTCAATCCAAGAATTCCATAATACTAAACTCAAAAATAGACAGATCTACCTTCTTCCAGATTCTCAGCGGAAAGAGGCTTCCTACCGAGAAGCAGTATATCAAGCTTCTCAGTGCCATTTCTCCGGATGAGACTCTTACAAAGGAACTGGACTATGCTTATATCAGTGAGAAGTACGATAACGGATTTTTCGAAACATACCAGTTCATCCTGCGTGTGTTCAGCATACTAAAGCAGCATTCCTTCCCACCTGATTATCCGTCGGCGGTCTTCAAGAGTCATCTCGATAAACCCGAAACTTTTGAAAGCGGTGTTGCTCTCTCATCTTCGGAAGAAATAACCCGATGTATAAGACATATGCTTCTCACCGAATCCATTTCCTTATCGAAAGAAAAGGATTCCGCCCCGGCATTTATTGATATATTTGCGCCGACTCAGGCCCTCAGCGACCTCGGTCTTTATGACATGATTAAGGTTATGGATATAAACGCAAACAACAATATATCCTTCAGACACCTTGCCAGCTTCTGGAACCGAAATATCACAAGATCGGATGAATCATATATCGGATTCGCATCTTTCCTGAGCCTGATAACATCAATAAACCTGAATTACAATATTTACAGCTTTGATTCCACGGGAAATGATTTCCTCTCGGGTTCTATACTGCCCTACTATATCATTTTCCCAACCGGTATATTGTTCTTCAATCAGAATTATTCCAGCGGTTTCTATACAAATAATGAAAACCTTCTGACATTTTTCAAGAAAGAATTCCAGAAGATCATCGATTCCCTGACACCGATGATCGTCAGTGCGGAAAAATTCACGGACTTTATACCTCTGCTTGAATCAATGCCCGATAAAACAAAAACCTGGCATACATCCAATAAACCGAGTCTTGTTTATATTGCAGATGAAAAATTCCTGAGAGAAAATGTCAAAGATAAAACGATGTGTGATAAATTGGTCAGCCGATGCAATGCATTTCAACATACGGATTATAAGGAATTTATAAATGAAGCTGCTTTAAATGATATGCTGAGTAATAATACTCTCACAGAACTGGATATCAGCATAGACGTGAATGACTCTACTCTGAAAAAAATAGCAGCCCAGTTATCGGAAAGACTCGGGAAAAGCTTATTTACCATCAACACGGACAAGATTCCAATCTCCGAAAACTGGAGCGTGTATGTAGTCGAAGACACACTTGTCTTCATGGTGCCGCTTATCCAAGGAAAGAAAGCTTTGTATATAACTGAAAAAAACATCGTCAAAGCCTTCACGGATTTCTTCACAGTATTTGAAAAGGGATTCCTGCTGAAAGAGCCGAAGATGGCACCCGGGGACGGGGGTTAAGTAGTCAAAATGGGAAAGGGGGACACTCCTTGGAAATTCCAAGGAGTGTCCCCCTTTCCCATTTTGACTACTTAACCCCCGTCCCCGGGTGCCGTTTTTATATCAATACTCTGAGTTTCTT
>CACZHN010000107.1 GCA_902780985.1 uncultured Lachnospiraceae bacterium
TACAGTAACCTTTAAGGTTGTTGATGGTTCTTGGAATGACGGAACTACGGATGATATTACTGTAACTCTCAGCGGATATGAGGATGAAACGCTTAAGCTTGCTGATAGTCAGATTCCGGCAGTCGGTGGCATGCCTGGAGAGAATAAGAAGGAAGGCGGCTGGGATACAGTTCCTGATACGGAAACGGCCATCACAGATGACGTAACATGTACATACAGCTATATTGATAAAGATGCCATATCCGTAAAGGTTACATTCAAGGTAATAAACGGCTCTTGGAATGACGGAACAGCACTCGATAAGGTGATAACTCTCAGTGGATATGAGGGTGATGTATTGAAGCTGGTATCAGATCAGATACCGGTTGCAGGAGATAAACCTTTCGATACATATAAGGCCGGCGGCTGGGATACAGTTCCTGAAGCTGATACAGAACTGACAGCAGATGTTACTTACACATACAGTTATACTGAGAAAGATACTGTAACCTATACGGCTACATTCAAGGTAGAGAACGGTACATGGAACGACGGTACAACAGATGATATAACACTTACACTCACAGGTTATGAAGGTGATACTCTGAAGTTCACTTCGGATGATATTCCTGAGGCAGGAGAAAAGCCTGCAGAGACCTATAAAGCAGGAGAGTGGGATACTGCTTTCAGTTCTGAGAATGTTCTTACAGGAGATGCGACATATACTTATACATATAAGGAAAAGAGTAAGATATCTCAGACAGTTACCTTTAAGGTTGTAAACGGCTCTTGGAATGACGGAACCACAGAAGACAGAATAGTTACTCTCAGCGGTTATGAGGGAGATATCCTGAAGCTTTCAGCAGATCTTATACCTGCTGCAGGAAGTAAGCCGAAGGACGGCTTCACAGAAGGTACGTGGGATGCTGTACCGGATACGGAAAATGAGGTAACAGTAGATAAGGTATACACCTATACTTATGCTGAAAAGATAGAGGTAATAAAGCCTGAGTACTATATCGAAAATGGTGCAGACGGAACTGTTACAGAAGGCGAAGCAATCGAGGTGGAGATCATCGCAAAGAGAAGCATAGATGATGAACACTGCATAGATCATCATCAGAAGGTTGAGTTCGGCGGAGTAGTCCTTACAAAAGATAAAGACTATACGGTCAAGAAAGGAAGCACGATAGTAACTATCAATGGCTCATTTATAAAGAATCTTAAGCCGGGCGTATATACCATAAATGTTATCTTCGATGACGGTGCCGTTTCGACAAAGCTTACAGTAAAGGAAAAGACAACCGAAAGCACAACAGAAGCAACTACTGAAGCTACGACAGAAGCTGCACAGAAGCCTGCAGAAAAGAAGACAGATAAGAATGCAGCAACAGGTGATGATATAAATCTCTGGATAGCACTGATGCTCTTATCAATGTCCGGAATTACGGCAATACTTGTGTCGGAAAAGAAAAAGAGAAATAAGTGATAATATGAACGGCAGGGAATAGTTTTCTCTGCCGTTCGTAGGGTGGAGAGTTGATGAAGAGTATATATGAATCATTTAAATCCGAAAATATTCGATTATTGTTTGATAACCTAAATTACGGAACGGAGTATATAGCCGGGGCAATGGACTGTTATACGGATTTTATGTCAAAGGATATATTTACTTCGGATTGGGCGCGGAATTTTGAGGGTGGCCGTTACGTGATAATAATCTATCAACGTCATTCTGTGTATGAATCCGGCAATCGGATATATCTAAATGAAAACTTCGAGTATACGGTAGACCGTTACAGCAGACACAAAAAGCAGTGCTTTGTTTTGATATCCGATACTCCTCATGAGTATTCGGTTTCAAGCTGGAACAGACCTTTGGTAACAAATACGGTGATGGATGAGAAGAATTCTCTTCATACCAAAACATTTTTTGATGAGGAAAAGGCTGTAGAAGAGGCAAAGAAGCTCTCTTTATCCGGAGAGAAGATTGTTGTAATGAAGTGGTATGCGGACTATGATCAATATTAAGGTTGAATCCGATGATGCGTTCGATTCATAGGATATAGGTACGTATACGGCAAAAATATCATCGCAGTAATAGTCTGGGGAGAATAATTTGTTGAAATTGCAAGATGCAATTCGTTAAGAATAATGGTAGTATATATAAATGTTTAGTTAAACAAATTAAAGTACTATAATTAAATGTCTTTTAGACCGGAGGATACGATAATGACAAAAACTGTTGTAACTGTAGTCGGAAAAGATACCGTTGGTATCATAGCAAAGGTTTGTACATATTTTGCAAACAACAATATCAATATAAATGATATTACTCAGACAACTATGCAGGGGTACTTCAACATGATGATGCTTGTTGATACATCAGCTTCAGCAAAGTCACATGAAGAGATTGCCAACGAACTTACATCCATCGGGCATGAGATAGGCGTTCAGATAAAGGCTCAGAAAGAAGAAATCTTCGACATGATGCACAGAATCTAGTAGATTATAAAGTCCGAAAATATAAAAAGAGGTAAAATACTTTGATTACATTAAATGAAGTCCTTGAGACAAATGAAATGATCAGCAAGATGAACCTTGATGTAAGAACAATTACAATGGGTATCTCTCTGCTTGACTGTGTAGGTAACGATGTAGATGAGACCTGCACAAATATATACAATAAGATTATCAGACTTGCTTCGAACCTGGTTAAGACAGGAGAGGATATAACAAAGGATTACGGTATTCCTATTGTTAACAAGAGAATCTCTGTTACACCGATCGCGCTTGTAGGTGGTTCCGTATGTAAGACCACAGAAGATTTCGTAAAGATCGCAAAGACTCTTGATAAGGCTGCTCATGAAGTCGGCATTAACTTCCTCGGAGGTTATTCCGCAATCGTGTCAAAGAGCATGACTGCTGCGGATAAGCTTCTTATCGAGTCTATCCCACAGGCACTTGCTGAGACAGAGCTTGTATGCAGCTCAGTAAACTGCGGTTCTACAAGAACAGGTCTTAACATGGATGCTGTAAGACTTATCGGAGAGGTTGTTAAGAAGACTGCCGAGGCTACAGCAGATGCTCAGTCAATCGGCTGCGCTAAGTTCGTTGTATTCTGCAACGCTCCTGATGACAATCCATTCATGGCAGGTGCATTCCACGGTGTTACCGAGGGAGACTGCGTTATAAATGTAGGTGTCAGCGGACCGGGTGTTGTTAAGGAAGCACTTGAAGCTGTTAAGGGACAGAGCTTTGAAGTTCTGTGTGAGACTATAAAGAAGACTGCATTTAAGATTACAAGAGTCGGACAGCTGGTTGCTCAGGAAGCATCCAGAAGACTCGGTGTTCCTTTCGGAATCATCGATCTCAGTCTTGCTCCTACGCCGGCAATCGGTGACTCTGTTGCCGATATCCTTCAGCTTATCGGTCTTGAGAGAGTAGGTGCTCCGGGAACTACAGCGGCACTTGCACTTCTGAACGATCAGGTTAAGAAGGGCGGTATCATGGCATCATCTTATGTCGGAGGCCTTTCGGGTGCATTTATACCTGTCAGCGAAGATCAGGGTATGATAGATGCGGTTGATGTCGGATCACTTACAATCGAAAAGCTTGAGGCTATGACCTGTGTATGTTCCGTTGGTCTTGATATGATCGCTGTACCGGGAGATACAAGCGCATCAACCATTTCAGGAATCATCGCTGATGAGATGGCTATCGGTATGATAAATCAGAAGACAACAGCTGTAAGAATCATACCTGTAATAGGAAAGGGAGTCGGAGACAGAATCGTTCTCGGCGGACTTCTCGGAGAAGCTCCTATCATGCCGGTTAATCAGTATGACTGCAGCGAATTTGTTTCAAGAGAAGGAAGAATTCCTGCACCTATCCATAGCTTTAAGAATTAATCTAGTTAACAGCAGGTCTTGTGATGCGTATCGCAAGACCTGTAAATTATATATATCTCTTTATCTGTCGGTAGCAAAAGGATTAGTTGATGAACACTTTAGTCATTGGAAAATACGAAAATCTGAAGATGGGCTTTCTTCTCGATGATGCCCGCCTTATGGAGACTGTAAATGTAGCGGGAGATTCTATTCTCGGAAATGTATATACAGCCAGGGTGGTAAAGATTGTGAAAACAATCGATGCAGCGTTTCTGGATGCGGGGATAGGGGATACATTTTACTATTCCCTGAAGGACAACGAGAATAAGCATATATTCCTGAGACATATGTCCAATACAGATAAGGTCTGTGAGGGAGACGTGCTGCTGGTACAGATTTCAAGAGAGCCTGTAAAGACCAAGAAAGCGGAGGCTACATCCAATATCGAGTTTTCAGGAAGATATGTGGTGGTAAACAGACTTGGTGTGATCGGAGTTTCAAAGAAGATCGAAGGCTCTGCGAAGAGAGATGAACTGAAAAAGTGTGTTGAAGAGATATTCAGAGAAGAAAAGAAGAATATCGGACTGGAAGACGCCTGTGTCGGCGCGGTCGTGAGAACCGATGCTGCTGATGTTTCACCGGATGAAATCCGAAAAGAAACAATAAAAATATTATGTAAACTAAAGAAGATTTTAGACGATTCCGCCAATCATAATGCTGGAGTTTTAGTCTATCAGAACAGTGAAATATTCGAAAATGCTATAGAAGAGATAAAGAACAGATTCTCAGAGGGAGAACTGAGAGTTATGGAAGATGACGAGGCTATCGTAACTATGGATATAGATACCAAGCTTCGAAAACTCATGAAAAGAGTTGTCATGCTTCCGAACGGAGGATGCCTGTATGTAGACTGCACGGAAGCTATGACCGTCATAGATGTAAATTCCGGTAAGGCTGTACAGGGCAAAGACAAAGAGAAAAGCTTCCTTAAGATAAATATGGAAGCTGCCGATATGATCGCGAGAGTTCTTAAGGTAAGAAATCTTTCCGGAATGATAATCGTGGATTTTATAAGCATGAAGGATCCGGAAAGTTATAAGGTACTTATTAATCATATAAAGGAAGTAGTTGGAAAAGATCCCGTTAGAACTGTTTATGTGGATACTACAGGGCTCGGACTTGTGGAACTGACGAGACAGAAGAAATCCAGACCGTTACATGAGCTTTTGAGGATTTGATCAATGTATGTAAGTGTTGATGAAGATTTTAGAAAGAGATTAATTGAGAAGAAACAGGGAATAGCAGGCGGCCGGATCGGATACGGATATTCGAATTCGACGGACTACTCAATGGTTGTCGGTCTGGTAATGGGTTTATTGATCGGTCTATTCTTAGCTGCTCCGGAACTTCTCGATACGCTGGGGTTCAGACTGGGAAGTCTTTATGATAATTTCTGGCCTACATTTATAGCGCTTATAGTTATTACTGTCGGACTCAGCAAAGCCGTGGATGCATCCGTAAAGTATTTTGCCATGAACAAGTTCCTGAATTCTCCCGATCTTTCGGTGCAGATGGGAACGGTAATGCTTCGTTCGTTAAAGGGGAAACCCGCATTTGCGGTACTTGAGGATGATCACAGATCTCCGGTTCCTCATTATCTCAACATTATATATAAGAATCTGAAGAAACCAAGGATTTTGAATGAAGGGACCAGGGTATATATATTTAAGACATTCAATTCCATTGCGATAATACCTGTGACGGATATCACGGGAGCACCGGAGAATGCGGGATATACTTATAATGAGCAGCCCTTTGATCCCGATGCGATGGCATGCATATATCATCCTGCTGTTTTTGATGTGGACAGCACGGAAAGACCGCTTACCGACGAGACCAGATCTTCGGAATTCAGACGTATAGGAAGAAGAACCCTTTCCGGAAGACTCTTTAAATCTCTGAAACCGGCAGGCTGGACTTTAGGAATATGTATATTTATTTATGCCATTGTATGTAAAAATCTGCCGGGCAAGAGGATATTCTGGATATTCCTTATATTTGCTCTGACTATTGTGGTTATGGCTGTGGCGTTCGGAATTCATACATTTCTGCTGAGCAGAAAGATTTATACATCGGATTATGTAAGAACTTCCTTTGTGGAATTTCCGAAGAGTATGTCATGGACGGGAAGTACGGTATTATCCGTTGCGGATTACAGAGGCGGAAATCTGGAAAGATTCTCCTATGATGTGAGAAGCGCATCCAGAAAATTTCATTTCTTTGATACTGTTGAAATATTTTATAAAAAAGAGATTGACGGCGTAAAGACTTTATGTTAATATCTCACAGTATGCCGCTCAACGAGGTAGGGAAAGTATGCCCAATTAAGGGGTATCACCGAAGTTGGCGAGATTTAAGTAATAGGAGGTACTAGCCATGTATGCTATTATAGCAACAGGTGGAAAGCAGTACAAGGTAGAAGAAGGAGACGTAATCAAGGTTGAGAAGCTTGGTGCTGAGGACGGCGCTGAGGTAACATTTGACGATGTTGTCCTTGTATCATCAGATAAGGGAGTTGTTTGCGGCGATGACGCAAAGAGCGCAACTGTTAAGGCTACCGTAGTAAAGACTGCTAAGGCTAAGAAGGTTGTAGTATATCGCTACAAGAGAAAGTCCGGATACCACAAGAAGAACGGACACAGACAGCCTTACACAGAAGTAAAGATCGAAAGCATTAACGCATAATTATTGACGTATTTTGTTTATATCGCATACGAGGTGTGTAATGATCAAAGCAGCTTTCTATACAAGAAACGGACATTACATAGGTTTTTCGGTAACAGGTCATGCGGGTTTTGACGAAGAAGGACATGATATAGTATGTGCTTCGGTATCTGCACTTACCGTAAACACCGTTAACAGTCTTGAGAAGTTTACCAGTGACAGAGTTATTACAGAATACTGTGATGACGGTATGGTTAAGTGTAAACTTACGGGAAATGTGAGCCCTGAGGGTGAACTTTTAATAAAGAGCCTCAGACTCGGATTATGTGATATTTACAAACAGTATGAAGACGAGTATATCAGAGTTTTTATCAGGGAGGTAAATTAAATGCAGATAAATTTACAGCTCTTTGCTCATAAAAAGGGAATGGGTTCTACAAAGAACGGTAGAGACTCAGCTGCCAAGAGACTTGGAGCAAAAAGAGCAGACGGACAGTTTGTAAAAGCTGGTAATGTGCTTTACACACAGCGTGGAACAAAGATCCATCCGGGACTTAATGTTGGACGTGGCGGAGACGACACTCTTTTCGCATTAACAGATGGAGTAGTAAGATATGAGAGACTCGGAAGAGACAGAAAGCAGGTTTCAATTTACCCTGTTGCATAATCTCTCATTATGTATCGAACGAATGGAGCTTTGTATTTATACAAAGCTCCTTTTTTACACAAAAAGGTGGAAAAATATGTATTTTGCAGACAGAGCGAAAATATATGTAAGATCAGGTAAGGGCGGCGACGGCCATGTGTCCTTCCGTAGAGAACTTTATGTTCCTAACGGCGGTCCGGACGGCGGTGACGGAGGCGACGGCGGAAATGTATACGTTGTTGTGGATCCGGGACTCAATACCCTTACGGATTTCAGAAATATCAGAAAGTATAAGGCCGGTGACGGTCAGGAAGGCGGTAAGAGAAACTGCCATGGTGCGAACGGAGCAGACATTACGCTTAAAGTCCCTCCTGGAACTGTTATAAGAGATTTCGAGACCGGTAAGGTCATAATCGATATGGCAGATAGGACTGAACCGTTTACACTGATGCATGGCGGTCACGGCGGCCGTGGAAACAGACACTATGTAACAAGTGTCATGCAGGCGCCTAAGTACGCACAGCCCGGACAGCCTGCTACGGAGAAGTATCTTATGCTGGAGCTTAAGATGATCGCCGATGTAGGTCTTGTGGGATTCCCTAGTGTAGGTAAGTCCACACTTCTTGCGGCTGTTACCAACGCACGTCCTAAAATCGCGGATTATCATTTCACAACCCTTGTACCTAATCTCGGTGTTGTAGATCTGGGTCCGGACAGAGGATTTGTTATGGCCGATATCCCGGGTATCATCGAAGGTGCATCCGAAGGTGTAGGTCTGGGATTTGACTTCCTGAGACATATCGAGCGTACAAGAGTGCTTATCCATGTGATAGATGCGGCTTCCGTAGAGGAAAGAGATCCTGTTGAAGATATTGCTATCATAAATGCAGAGCTCAAGACCTACAACGAAGAGCTGGCTGAAAGACCTATGGTCATAGCTGCAAATAAGCTGGATATCCTTGACGAAGAATCAAGAGCAGCCGTACTTAAGAAGCTTCATGATGCATTTCCGGGTACGGATGTTTATCCTATATCAGCTGCTACGGGAGAAGTTGTTAAAGACCTTCTGGAGGCCGTATACCAGCTTGTTCAGAAGACTCCGAAGGAGAACATGGTATTCGAGTCCGAGATGGATATCGAAGAG
>CACZHN010000108.1 GCA_902780985.1 uncultured Lachnospiraceae bacterium
GATCACAAAGGCATTCTGTTTCACAGATGAAGATATCGCTGCTCAGGAAGGTGATGCTGATGATACAAAGTGCATCAAGTTCCTTAAGAGAGCTAACGGCTACATGCCTATCACATATGTATGCTTCAAGGATTACGACGAGACAATTCCTAACAAGTTCGTAGCATTCAAGAAGCAGGAGATCACAAATACATTCGGTGAGTACCTTGCAAAGCTTGGTCTCAAGCAGCTCAGACTTGCTGAGACAGAGAAGTATGCTCACGTAACATTCTTCTTCAACGGAGGAATCGAGGAGCCGAATAAGGACGAGGAAAGAATCCTTGTTAACTCACCTGCAGTTGCTACATATGATCTTCAGCCTGAGATGAGCGCTCCTGAAGTAAGCGAGAAGCTCAATGCTGCAATCAGATCAAATGAATATGATGTTATCATCATCAACTTCGCTAACCCTGACATGGTTGGCCATACAGGAGTTCTTTCAGCTGCTATCAAGGCAGTTGAGACAGTAGACAGCTGCGTAGGTACTGCAGTTGAAGCTGTTAAGGAAATGGATGGCGTGCTGTTCATCTGTGCAGATCACGGTAACGCTGAGCAGATGATCAACGCTGAAACAGGAGAGCCTCATACAGCTCATACAACAAATCCTGTTCCGTTCATCCTTTACAACTATGATCCTGCATATACACTTGCAGAGGGCGGAAAGCTCTGTGATATCGTTCCTACACTTCTTGAGGTTATGGGACTTGAGCAGCCTGCTGAAATGACAGGACATTCACTTCTTGTCAGAAAGTAATTGATACTACTGCATGCCACCTTGGTACTCCGAATTAAGAGAACTGAGGTGGCATGTTTTGCATTTGGGGGAATGCTTATGACAGCAATACGGAATATTGCGTTCTTTGCTGCCGTTGTACTGATTCCGGTGATAATCGGAGCGTGTATAATGAGGTTAAAAGAAAAGAAAATACAGGTGCTTTTTTCCGGGTTCACGATGATACTTACGGTAGTAACGGGACTTCTTACCGTCTGGGTTTTTGACGGAAAGCTGCGGAACGCGGCATTTTGGGCATTTCTTGCCTGTACGATTCTGGAAGTATTCGTAACGATAAGTATAGTTAAAGCATTTAGCGCGGAGCCGCTTGATAAATACGGAATGTTGTTTGAAAGAAAGCTTCCTTTTCAATATTTCGAAAGCACTGCGGCAATAGCAGACTGTGATATGACTGCCGCGCTGTATTTTCTTACATGGCTTGTAAGAAAGAACTATGCAAGTGATAAGCTGAAAGAGAAAATCGGCACGGAGATGATCAACGGACTTAAGGCGGGAACCGTGGAACCGGACAGGGTTTTAAGAGAACGTATGAGCGGTGTTCTTGCAAGAGAAGATATAGACGGCGCGGCTTTGTTCTTTGCGGATTCTTACTTTGCGAATCCGATAAGCCCCGATGAGTTTTCCTGGGAAGCATATTATGAATTCGAAAAACTTGCGGATGAGAACTTTGAATATCGGAGAAGGGAGTTATATTCTCTGAGATAATAGAATTAACAGAAAGGTTGGGATAAGGTATGAAGATCAATTATTCAAAAGTTGCCATGATAGGCTGCGGATTTGTCGGTGCAGCATCCTGCTTCGCTCTTATGCAGAGCGGACTTTTCAGAGAGATGGTATTGATAGATGCCAATCGCGCAAAGGCGGAAGGCGAAGCACTGGATATAAGCCACGGACTTCTCTTTGCAAAGCCTATGGATATATATGCGGGAGATTACTGTGATATAGCGGATGCGGCTATCGTTATCGTAAGTGCGGGTGCCGCACAGAAGCCGGGTGAGACAAGACTGGATCTTGTAAAGAAGAACGTGGGGATCTTCAAGTCCATCATGCCTCAGATTAAGAACAGCGGATTTCAGGGAATACTTCTCATAGTTGCGAATCCGGTGGATATTCTTACAACCGTTGCTCAGAAGCTTACAGGATTCCCTGAGTCGAGAGTTATAGGTTCAGGTACGGTTCTTGATACCGCAAGACTCAAGTATCTTCTCGGAGAGCATCTGGGAGTGGACAGCAGAAGTATTCATGCCTTCATCGTAGGTGAGCACGGAGACAGCGAGATAGTTGCATGGAGCAGTGCAAATGTATCTGGAGTTCCTCTCAACGATTTCTGCGAGCTCAGGGGACATTTCAAACACAGAGAAGCCATGCAGGAGATTGCGGACACCGTAAAGAACAGCGCTTACGAGATAATAGAGAAGAAGCAGTCCACATATTACGGAATAGCCATGTCGGTAAAACGTATCTGCGAAGCGATAATAAGAAATGAAGAATCCATACTTCCTGTATCTGTTACGCTTCACGGAGATTTCGGAATAGATGGAGTAAGTCTTTCAATGCCGGCTGTGGTAGGTAAAGACGGAATAGAGACACTGGTACCTATCAAGCTTTCGGTGGACGAACTGGTCAAGCTTCAGGAATCAGCGGCAAAGCTTAAGGAGATATATAAAGAGGCCATGGCGGATGTGATCACCGAAGAATCCCATGCATACAGCGAGGACGAATAAACGGATATTAAATCCAAACTTGACGCATGTCTATGTGTTTGTTATACTCAACATGTTGAAAGGGAGTAGCTTGCATCATGCCGCAGATATGCGGTTTTGCGGAAATATCCGTGTGGTGTGATATAACTTCGTCAGATCGGGACGTATGTCCCCGGAGTATATTGTAAATTGCGAGACTTTCACTGCGAATTAACGCGGTGAAAGTCTCTTTTTTTACCGCAATAGTAATTTCATTCCATTTCTGAAAGGAGATTATCTATGCTGTTTTTAAATTTCCTGTTACTGATAGCAGGATTCGTCGCACTCATAAAAGGAGCGGACTGGTTTGTAGACGGAAGCGCGGGAGTCGCAAGAAAGCTCAGGGTTTCCTCTGTGATCATAGGCCTTACGATAGTGGCTATGGGAACCAGCGCACCGGAACTTGCGGTCAGTACGACGGCGGCACTTAAAGGATCCAACGAGATAGCACTCAGTAATGTTGTTGGTTCGAATATATTTAACCTTATGGTGGTGCTGGGAGTATGCGCGGTTATCTGCAAGGTTCCTGTTGAAGGCGTGATCTTAAAGAGAGATTTTCCTTTTTCCATCGGAGCAATGGTACTTACATTTCTTGCTACGGGATCGGGAATACTCTTTACATCGAAAGAACTTGCTAAAGACTCAGACAGCAGATTCGGAATGGATATGGCAGGACATGTGGGAATGGTTTCAAGACCTCTGGCCATAAGCCTTCTCGTGATATTCGCGGCTTATATCGGAATCCTCATATATGATGCGAAGAAGCATCCGGAAGAGGAAGAAGAGGGTAAGTCCATGTCTTCAAAGAAATGTCTTATACTTATCCTGGTGGGACTTGCGCTTATCATCGGCGGCGGTCAGGCTGTAGTATACAGTGCCCAGTATATAGCAAGATTCTTCGGTATGACGGAAACACTTATCGGACTTACGGTTGTTGCTCTGGGAACATCACTTCCGGAACTGGTGACATCCATAGTTGCCGCAAGGAAAGGTGAGACGGGACTGGCCATCGGAAATGTAGTTGGATCGAATATCTTCAACAACCTTCTGATTCTGGGAGTATCTTCGACTATTCATCCGATAGCGGTGAACACGGCATCATTCTTCGATATGATAGTGCTGATCCTTATGAGCTTCCTGGTAATACTTCTGGTATTCAGAAAGAAGGAACTGGGAAGACCGGGAGGAGCATTGATGCTGGCGGTATACGCGGCATATATAGTATTTGCTGCATTGAGATAAATGTATAACTGAATGAATGGGTTTACATAAATATGGCGCTGCCTCTGTTTACAGCAGGCGGCGCTGTTTTTATGTTAACCACCATACATAATGTAAAAAATAAAAATTAAAATGTAATATATAGTTGACAAAATATCGCAAATAATGTATTATCTGTCTATCAAGTGAAGAATGATACGGAGGTGTGTGTCATGAGTAATAAAAATATTTTTATGGTAACGGTTTTTGTAGTTGTTTTTGTAATCCTTATGATCGTAATCGGAAAGGGATTGCATAAGGATCAGAAGATGAAGCCGAAATATGATGAGAGGCAGATGGCTATAAGAGGCCGTGGTTATATGCTTGCCTTTTATTCAATAATCGTAACAACATGTTTATTACCGCTTATATTAACGGATAACATGAGGGCTTTTTTGGGAGATACGATTTTCCTGATTCCACTTTTTGTAGGACTTCCTGTACATGTAATGTACTGTGTATGGAACAATGCATATATCGAACTTAATCTGAATGCCAAAGCATGGATAAGATATATGATTTTTGTAGGCGCTTTAAACGTCGGAATCGGAATCTGGGCAATCCATGATGGAAGAATGATTCAGGACGGAGTGCTTCAGGTGAATATAGCAAATCTTTACCTGGGAATAATTCTTTTCATAATACTGATTGAAATCCTTATAAAGAATGCCATTGACAGAAGGGAGGACGAGGAAGATGAAGAATCTGAAGCTTAAGGCCGCCCGAGTCGGAATGGATATGTCGCAGAGTCAGCTTGCAGAAGCCGTCGGTGTATCCGGGAGAACAATAAAAGCAATCGAAAACGGAGAGTACAATCCCACAATAAAATTGTGTATAAGCATATGCGAAATTCTCGGAAAAAGTGTTGAAGAAGTATTTGCGGGAAGGGAGGACGGATACGATGAAAAATCTGAAGCTTAAAGCCGCCCGAGCCGGAATGGATATGTCACAGGATCAGCTGGCGAAAGCCGTCGGTGTATCCAGACAGACCATAAATTCTATTGAAAAAGGAGACTATAATCCGACAATCAAGCTGTGCATTAGTATTTGCAAGGTGTTAGGGAAAACTCTGGACGAACTGTTCTGGGAAGAAGGGCAGTAATCGTCGGTTTCCGAAAAATGTCGTTTGCGACATAATTGTAACATTTTACAACAAGTTTAGTTTTTTTAAGTAATTATGATGTATAAATACATCTGTAATATAAATTTTCCCAAAAACATAATTAAGGATATGGAGGTTTAAAAATGGGACTGGTAGTCAGAGATTTGTTTAAAAAATATGGCGAAAAGGTAGTAGTTGACCATATAGGCTTTGAGATGGAGAAGCCGGGTGTTTATGCTATGCTCGGAACAAACGGAGCAGGTAAGACAACTTCTATCAGAATGATACTCGGAATGCTTGATAAGGACGGAGGAGAAGCACTCTGGAACGGAGAGCCTCTTAACTTCGATACTTGTAATATAGGATACCTCGCAGAAGAAAGAGGTCTGTATCCAAAGTATTCTCTTATGGATCAGATCAGATATTTCGGAGAACTCAGAGGCGTTCCTAAGAAGGAACTTGATGAAAGAATTGCTTACTGGGCAGAAAGACTCAAGGTAGAAGAATATCTCTTCCCTGAAAAGTTTGAAGCTGAGCAGGCTCGTATCGAGGCTGAGGAGAGAAAGAAGAGAGGCGAGGCTGAGCCTGCAGCACCGGCAGTAAGAGCAAGAAAGAAGAAGGTTAAGCCGAAGAGTGCCGATCAGTTATCAAAGGGTAATCAGCAGAAGATCCAGTTCCTTATAGCTATGCTTTCGGATCCTGAACTTCTGGTTCTTGATGAGCCGTTCTCGGGACTTGATCCTGTAAATGCGGATATTCTCAAGGAAGTTGTAAGAGAGCAGATCGCAGCAGGAAAGTATATCATTATGTCCAGCCACCAGATGGAAGTAGTTGAGGAGTTCTGTACGGATATCTCAATCCTCAATCGTTCCAAGGCTGTTGTAAAGGGTAACCTTAACGAGATCAAGAAGTCATACGGACGTGTAAACCTTACACTTAAGGTAGAGCAGAATGTAAATGACTTTATCAATAAAGCCGGTATCGAGATCCTTTCCGAGAAGGAAAATGAATATAAGCTCAGAGTTACCGGTGATGAGCAGGCAAATACGCTTCTGAAGAGTCTCATTGAAGCAGGCATAAACATTGTTAAGTTTGATCTTTCAGAGCTCTCGCTTCATGAGATCTTTGTAAGAGAGGTAGGTGAAGAAGGCCGTGAAGAGTAATGCAGTAAATGAAAAAGAAAACATCTACAGCCTTAAGGGATTCGATAAGGTATTTAAGTTTACATTAGCTCAGACTTTTAAGAATAAGGCTTATCGTGTGAGTCTCATAATGTTCATCGTTCTTATGGCGGCTATGGGACCTATCCAGTATTTTTCCTCCAGATCGCAAATGGCTGCTACAGAGAGCATGACCAGCGTAAAGATTAAGGATGCTGTGACAGAGAATATCACAATCGTGAATCAGACCAACGTGGCTTTTTCCGATAAGAATATCGCAAAAGAGGATGTAGGTCTTGGACATACAAATATTCAAGTAATAGACGGAGCTGAGGATGACAGTTCTACCGTTATCGCAGGTCTGGGAAAGAAGAATCTCTGTGCGTTTATTACCAGAGATGCGTCAGCATTTAAGGTAGATGTTATAAGATCCGATGATTCCGAAGTATCAAATGAAGAAATAGATAATGTAGGAGCAATCCTTCAGGAAAGCTTTAACAATGCCAGACTTGAGGGCGCAAACATGGATCAGAGTGATGTTCAGCTTATCCAGAAGGGCGTTTATACAGAAGGCGTTATGACTCAGGAAGAATATGTGGCTGCTCAGAGCAATGCCATAACCAGTTCAAAGATGATGAGTTTCTTCCTGGTAGTTGCAATCCTTATATTCATTGTATCCACCATGTCGACATCATTTATCATCTCTTCCGTTACAGAAGAGAAGACCTCAAAGCTTGTAGAGAGTATTCTCGTAAGCGTAAGACCTATGGCACTTCTTATGGGTAAGGTATGCGGAATGATGGCATACATTCTCAGCATCCTTGTAGGAGGATTTGTAGGTTCAAAGATTTCAAATCTTGTAATGAAGTATGGTTTCAATATCGATACAAGCGCAGGAATTTCTGCGGGACAGTTTGACTTTAATATGATCTTCCAGTTTGGAACAATCGGAGTTGTACTCATTGTTATTTCAGTCCTCATCACTTATTTTGCGTTTGGTGGTTTCAGTGGAATGATCGGCGCAGCTTGTACAAAAACAGAGGATGTTCAGAGTGCCAGCGGTACCGTTATGACAGTGGTTATGTTAGGATATCTCGGTTCTACATTCATCATGGGTATGGACCTTCCTATCGTAAATACAATAGCTTCACTTGTTCCGCCGTTCTCATTCTATACTTCAGTGGTTTACTATCTGACAGGAAGAATAAGTCTGGTATTATTCCTGCTTTCAATTCTTATTCAGTTACTTACTGTAGCAGGAATCTGCATTCTTTGTGCTAAGACATACAGAAGACTTATTCTTAACGATTCATCTAAACCGAAGCTTATAGAAGTACTTCGTGCGGCAAAGAATTAGGAGGGGCGAAATGTTTAAAAATTTTGATAAAGTATTTGGCTTCACCTTTAAGAATCAGGCGAAGACTAAATCATATATATTACTTACAGTGATCATGGCGCTGGCACTGCTTATACTTCCGGCTTTGATCCTGAAATTAATTGATAATTCAAAAAAGAAAGATGAAGGAATCAAGGATTCCGGAATCCAATATGTATATGTAGTAAATGAAGAGGCTCCGACAGCAGACTTCAGCTTCCTCAATATGACGGGAGTAGAGTACTACAAGGATATCAAGTACATGAACTGTGATACTGTTGATGAAGCACTCGACAAGGCTGAGGGTTCGGAGAATACAGTTGTATTGAATTTATACAAAAAAGACGGAGAAATCCTGGCAAGGATCATCCTTCCGAACAATTCGAATGTTGATGAGAAGCATGCCGGATATTTTGATGATTTCATAGAACAACAGGAAAACTTTGTAGCTATCATTGCTTCGGGAATCAGCATGACAGACCTGGCAAATCTTTCTCAGCAGACAGAGTATAAGGTATATTCATCGAAGGGGTATGCAAACGGTGAAAGCCTTTATGATGATGAGGCAGCCAATAATGATATCATCGCAAATACCATTAAGCCGATATTCAATTATGTAATAGTATTTGCATCCATTATGGTACTTTACTTCATGATCCTTTCATACGGAAACGGTATCTCCATGAATGTTGTTATGGAGAAAGCTTCAAAGCTTATGGATACCATGCTTGTTTCTATCAAGCCTGAAGCTCTTGTATTCGGAAAGCTTCTCGGTGTTTTGGCAGCAGGTCTTTTGCAGCTCTTTATCTGGATTGTATGTGCGGTCATCGGATTTACAGTAGCATTTAAGATGCTTCTTGCTATAATTACTATTGTTTTCGGTATACTCCTTTATGCATCGCTTTCATGCTTTGCAGGTGCTATATCAAACAACAGAGAAGAGGCAGCATCAAACAACACGATCTTTACAATGGTCCTTCTGATCAGTTTCTATATCGTTCTTTTCTGCGGTCTCGGAGCTGAGGGCGGGGTAATGCCGGTATGGATGATGTTTATCCCACCGGTTGCAGCCATGGTACTTCCTGCATCACTTGTACTCGGAACGATAAATCTGGGACTCGGACTTCTGGCAGTGGCTCTTCTGGTTGTATGTTCACTGGTTATCACTATCATATCCGGAAAGCTTTATAAGATGATGTCACTCTATAAGGGTAACGGAGTTAAGATCGGAAAAGCGCTTAAGATGCTTTTTTCAAACCAATAAATGACGTAGTGAAAAGTTCATAAAAAATTCAAGGTTTTTATGTGATATTTTACGAAAATATTTTTTGGCCTTACTTCAAATACGAATATTTGTTATCATTATTTATGGCAGGTTTTGAACAGGAGAAATATCGTATTAAGGAGCGTGAGAAATGTTTTCGGTAGGAGATTACGTAGTGTATGGCAGTAACGGAGTGTGCCGAATTACTGACATAGGACCTATGGATCTTCCGGGAGTATCAAAGGATAAGTTGTTTTATACCATGACACCGTGCTACATCAGGGACAGTTCGCTTTACACACCTATTGATAATCCAAGGGTTATTATGAGACCTGTAATGACGAAAGACGAAGCAGAGAATTTCGTTGAGAGTATCAAAGACATTGACGGACTTACCATCAAAGAAGAGAAACGCAGGGAGCTGGAGTATAAGGAAGCGGTTCTTTCATGTGATCCGGAAGTACTCGTAGGGATCATCAAAACAATTTACGGCAGAATGAACGAAAGACTTGCCGAGGGCAAGAAAGTAACATCATCAGATTCGAAATATTTTCATATTGCCGAAGACAGCCTCTATGGCGAGCTTGCAATCAGTTTAGGAATCGAGAAGGACGAGGTTAAGACCTACGTTCATGAAAAAATCGAAGCATAGAGAGCTGGTAAATCCTGCACACGAAGAGTCGACCGGAGTGATCCGGTCGATTTTCTTGTATATTGAAAAAGACTTATTTCAGTAGTAAAATTATATAGTTAAGGTCAATATGAAAGAAGGTTGTCCGTTATGAAGAAGATTATAAAGAATATGGCGCAGTGCAAAAACTGCGGAGATATACTTGAATCAAAATCCAGATGCGACGCAAAGAGATGTTCCTGCGGAAGCATCATGATAGACGGCGGAAAATTCTATCTGAAAAGGAACTGTAAGAATCCTGAAGATCTTATAGAACTCAGTGAGTGTACGGAAATCGGAGAGTAATATATGCCGGGACGCAGAAGACATTTAAAATGGGATAAACTTGATAACACAGGAAACCTGTTCCCCGTTATTGCAAAGCCGGGAATGAGCAATGTGTACAGGGTTTCGGTCCTTCTTAAAGAGGATATTCAGGAGGACCTTCTGCAGAAGGCTCTGGAGCAGGTGCTCCCTTATTTTGATACGTTCCAGTACCGTATGAAGAAGGGACTTTTCTGGTATTATCTTGAAGCCAGCCCGAATCCTTTTCCGAAGGTGGAGAAGGAACATACCTATCCGTGTCAGTACATAGATCCGGATAACAACAGGGAACATCTGTTCAGACTGACATATTATAAGAACAGGATCAACCTGGAAGTTTTCCATGCGGTTACCGACGGAAACGGTGGCTTTACATTTCTCAAAGAGATCACTTATCAGTATATAAGAAATGCGCATCCGGAACTGAAGGGAGAGGTTAAGGATTCCCTGGCGGCGGATACCTCGCTTAATACCGAAGACAGCTACGTGCAGAATTATAAAAAGAAGGCACGTAAGACATATAAGACCAAGAAGGCGGTCATCATAAAGGGCGAGAAGTTCATCGTAAATCAGATGGGCATCATGCACGGACTTATCAATCTGGAAGATATCAAGAAGGTGGCCAAGTCATACGGAGTTACCATCAACCAGTATCTGGTAGGTGTCTATACATGGGCAATGTATAAGTCTTATCTGAAACTCAGAGCAAGCGATAAGCCTATAAGCACTGCGGTTCCGGTAAACTTAAGACCTTACTTTGACTCGGATACGAACAAAAACTTTTTCGTTATGGTATCCGCGGTATTCAATGCAGAAAAAGATAACATGAGTTTTGAAGAGGTTCTTGCGGAGGTTGCGGCAAGCCTTAAAGAGCAGATAACCAAAGAGAATCTTGAGAGACTTTTCTCATATAATGTTTCAAATGAGATGAATATTCTTCTCAGAGCCATACCGCTCTTCATAAAGAAGATAGCCATAGCTCAGGTATACAACGCATCCGCGAAGGCAAATACAACTACCATGACCAATCTGGGTGTCATGAAGGTTTCGGAGCCTTACGGAGATTATATAGAAAGATTCCAGGGCATGCTCGCCATGTCCAAGGGACAGAATATCAAGTGTACGGTAGTATCGTATAAAGACACGCTGATCGCTTCATTTACCGCAAGCATCAGAGAGACGGGAATTCAGAGAACGTTCTTCAGAAAGCTTACAGAAGACGGAATCCGTGTAGCTATTGAAACAAACGGAGCATATTACGAATAATGGCAAAATGTATCAGATGCAAACTTAATATAAATGATGACACTATGATGTGTCCGCTCTGCAACGGAGTTCTGGTGCGTGACGAAGCTGAATTTGCGGCAGCGGAAAAAAACAGTGACGGAACATATGTGTCAAGATCCGTAAGTTATCCGGATGTGGCTCCTGCACTCAGAAGAATGCAGATGGCCGTAAGGATAGCTATCTTCAGTGCGGTCATAGTTGCGGTGGTCGCAATGGTGGTAAACTACTATACCTATAAGGGTATTATGTGGTCGCTGATCGTGGTACTGGGACTGGCTTACGGATGTTTCACCCTTTTGTATTCATTTAGTACAAGAAGAAGTCTGCAGAGGATAATCCTGGTTCAGGCACTGCTGGCACTTGTCAGTATGGTGGCACTGGATTATCTCACGGGACATCAGGGATGGGCGGTCAAATTCGCAATACCTATCGCACTGATGGTCATACCGGCAGGCGTGGTAGTATTGATGATAATAAATGTGGAAAGCTGGCAGAGCTATATCATGACGGAGATAACCTGTACGGTGATATCCGTTATAATGCTGATCCTGGCAATTTTCAAAGTAATAAACAGCACCATCCTGATCCTGATAGCAACAGGAGTTTCGGGAGCTATCATGGCAGGTACCATTCTGTTCGGATCGAGACTTGTAGCCGATGAGATAAAGAGGAGATTCAGAGTATAATGGCAGACTTAAGTGTACGAGCAAAGATCATTTCCGATATAGTGCTTATCCACAACAGAACCAGGCGTGTGGAAAGAAAACTTCTTAATGAAGACTACGGAGAGAGCGAACTTGATAAGCCGTTCAAGTATCCGGAGTATTACAGCTCCGAGATAATCGATATGATCAACTTCCGCATGGAGGTCCTGAGAAGGAACAATGCGGTAAATGAATGGGTCATTCTCCAGCTTCACGGAGGCGGATATCTGAGTCCTTTCAGAAATCCGTACAGAACCCTGGCGGGACTTTACAGCGAAGCTGCAAGAGGAGCCATGGTTGTTTCCGTTGATTACAGAGTGGCACCGGAGAATCCGTATCCCGCAGCTGTGGATGATGCCCTGGAGGCATATCTGTGGATACTCAACTCAGGTTATCTTCCCGAGAAGGTGATCTTAGGCGGCGATTCTGCCGGCGGCGGACTTGCTATGGCACTCTGTCACAGACTTAAGAAGTTGGGACTGGAACTTCCTGCGGGAATAGTTGCCATGTCACCGTGGACGGATCTTACAACAAGCCTTCCGTCCTATAAAGATAATTTTGATATTGATCCGGTATTCGGAAATTCAAGATCCGATGTTATCTTTGATAACCCGTATCCGGGAGACGAAGATAAGAAGAATCCGGAGATTTCACCGCTGTACGGTGACTTCGAAGGCTTTCCGCCTATGCTGATACAGGTGGGCTCCGAAGAAATGCTTTACAGCGATTCGGAAGCTGTGGCTGCTAAAGCCAAGGAAGCCGGAGTAAAGGTTAAGTTTACGGTATACGAAGGCATGTTTCATGTTTTCCAGTTGTCCGCTATGCTTATGCCGGAATCCAAGAAGGCCTGGTTTGAGGTCAGAAGATTCATGGATGAGATAACGGGACAGGGAGGACAGGAAGAACAGACTGAGGGGTTAACAGATGAAGAAGGGGTTTCTGGTAGTCAGCAGGGGTTCGACAGATGAGAATATAAGAGAAAAATATCTGAAGGAGCTTGAGCTTATCATCGGCGAAAGATTTGAAGATGCCGAGATAAGAGCAGCATATACCGACGGTAAGATAAGAAAAGAACTCAGAGAAAAAACGGGAGAAAAGATTCCTTCCGTTAAAGCTGCCATGCTTTCCATGAAGGAAGAAGGCATAACCGAGCTTACGGTCATATCGACCCATACCGTATCGGGTTATGATTACAGACAGATGAGTGAGGATGTATCCAGCTGCGGAACCATTTTCAACCGAGTGAGGGTTACTCGGCCGCTTGTGGAAATGGAGCAGGACTTTGACCTTACGGCCAGAGCCGTTCAGAGCGTTTACAAGGATAAGGTGGGAGACGGATGTCTCATCCTTATGGCACGCGGCGCAGATGATCCGGATACGGAAGAGACCATGCAGAAACTGGAAGAAGCAGTAGCCGAAAGATTTCAGGGCAGAGCTTATATAGCTACCCTTAACGGCAGCAGAAATCTGACTCGTGTTCTGATGGATATGAAGAGACAGGGAAGAAGTGGAAAGGTTGTAGTGGTTCCTTTCAGTTTCATTCTCGGAGAACTTGAGGATC
>CACZHN010000109.1 GCA_902780985.1 uncultured Lachnospiraceae bacterium
TTACAGGATATACGAAGATCTTACCATCACCAATCTTACCTGTGTAAAGAGTCTTCTTTGCTGTTTCGATAACGCTGTCTACAGGGATACCGCTTACTACTACTTCAAGCTTGATCTTTGGAAGGAGTGTCATATCCATTTCAACTCCACGGTACTTCTCACCGGTACCCTTCTGGATACCACAACCACTAACCTGAGTTACTGTAATACCTGTTACACCAAGATTATTGAGTGCTCTCTTGATCTTGTCATATCTTGAAAGCTTTGTAATGATAACAACCTTATTGATACCTGTATCAGCTATTCCTGCATTCTTCATATCCTTAGTTGTATCAACTACAGGAACTGAAGCCTTCTTCTGAGCCTCGCTTGCTTCCTCATAATCAGAAACACCGAGATTTGTATTTTCATTCTCGCTCATCATAGCACTTGACATATCAACGATACTGAATCCTGAATAAGCTGATGCAAGACCATGCTCTGTTGAGTCAAGACCTTCGATTTCTTCTTCCTCTGAAACTCTGAGACCGAAGATAGCCTTAATGATTGCGAATACAATTATCATTGTTACTACTGTCCATGCTGCAACTACAATTATCATTGTTACTACTGTCCATGCTGCAACTGATGCGAAACCAAGTAACTGAAGTCCTAACTGATGGAAACCGCCGCCGTAGAAAAGACCTACTACTGAATCATTTCCAGGAGCTGTTGTTGTTGCGAAAAGTCCTGTTGCGATTGTTCCCCAGATACCGTTCATCATGTGAACTGCTACGGCACCTACAGGATCGTCGATGTGAAGCTTGAAATCAAGAAGCCATACACCGAATACAACCAGGAGACCTGCTACTGCACCGATTATTACTGAACCGAATGCATCTGTTACATCACAAGGTGCTGTGATTGCTACGAGTCCGGCAAGAGATGCATTTAAACACATTGATACATCAGGCTTACCATACTTAACCCATGTAAAGATCATACATACTACTGTTGCTACTGAAGGTGCAATTGTTGTTGTTAAGAATACTGATGCGAGCTGATCTTTTGATGTACAAGCTGCGCCGTTGAATCCGTACCATCCGAACCAGAGGATGAATACACCGAGTGCACCGATTACTATATTATGTCCAGGGAAGGCATTAACCTTTGTAACCTTTCCGTCTTTGTCTTTCTCAAACTTACCGATACGAGGACCTACCATCTTTGCTCCGATGAGTGCTGAGATACCACCAACCATGTGGATTGCACATGATCCTGCGAAATCATGGAAGCCTAACTGTGCTAACCAGCCGCCGCCCCAGATCCAGTGTGCTTCGATCGGGTATACAAGCGCTGATATAATTCCTGAGTATACGCAGTAGCTGAGGAACTTTGTTCTCTCTGCCATTGCACCTGATACGATAGTTGCTGTTGTTGCACAGAACACCAGGTTAAATACGAAGTTTGACCAGTCGAAGTTCTGATATGATGTGATAATATCAAAACCCGGTTTACCTATAAATCCGCAAAGGTCTTCGCCAAGTAAGAGGCCGAAACCGATGAGGATGAAAACACAACATCCTATACAGAAGTCCATAAGGTTCTTCATCAGGATATTACCTGCATTCTTGGCTCTTGCGAAGCCCGATTCTACCATTGCAAATCCGGCCTGCATCCAGAATACCAGAGCCGCTCCTATCAGGAACCATACTGCGAACAGTTCGCCGTCTAATGCGTTCATAATTTCTTCAGTCATCTCTAAAATCCTCCTTCAATCTGCATCAGTTCATCCGCTCGCGAGTACGAATGAAAAAGGCGCTTCGGACCTTTTTATTCAGTCCGAAGCGCCATTGCTTCTTAATGCTGCCTTACGGCAAATATTGAATAATAATATATTGGTTTCCGCATTTAGCGGAAAAAGAAAAAGCGCTCCGAAATCATTTCGGAACGCCTTTGTTCTCTTACCATCGATTATGTTACTACGTTGTTTTTTTGTTGTCAATCACTTTTTTGAAAAATTTTTTGACCCGAGTCCCACTCTTACAAATTCGTGTAACCCATTAGAGCCTGATCTACTTCGCGGGCTGCATTGCGGCCTTCGGAGATAGCCCATACTACAAGGGACTGGCCGCGGTGCATATCACCGGCGGTATAGATTTTGCCGTCTGCTGATGAAGCGGCATAGTGACCTGCCTCGGTCTTAACGTTGGTACGTCCGTCCACTTCAACGCCGAAGCCTTCGGTAACGTAACTTTCACTGCCCAGGAATCCTGCTGCGATAAGAACGATATCTGCAGGGAGAGTCTTCTCCGAGCCTTCTACAGGCACCATCATCATACGGCCTGTCTTCTCGTCGCGCTTT
This sequence comes from uncultured Lachnospiraceae bacterium, assembly GCA_902780985.1. The sequence continues at coordinate 2,345 of CACZHN010000109.1, forward strand.
GGTTCAAGGGACCGGATAACAACCTCTTTGAGCTTCTTATCCTCCCCGCTTATGAATTCCTTAACGGTAGTCTGATAGATTCTCGGATCATGTCCGAATTTATATATAGCCTCTTCCTGGCCGTAGTCGGTCTTGCCTACACGAGGCCACTCCGGCCAAGGGTTGGAGGCGAGTCGCTGATCGGGAGCTTTCGGCATCATTTCCAGCTGGGTCACGGACTTACAGCCGAGACGTATGCTGGTGCCGACGCAATCGTTACCGGTGTCACCGCCGCCGATTACGATTACATTTTTATCTTTAACCTGACCTATAAAGCTGTCAGCGGCTTTGCCGGCCTTGAACTTCTCAAGCACCTCAAAATCACTGTCCAGCAGTTCCTTTGTAACTTTTCCGAGGAAATCCACTGCAAAGTAGATACCCTGAGCTTCCCTTCCGGGAGCCTTGATATCACGCGGATTCGACGCACCGCAGCAGAGGATGACAGCGTCGTACTGCTCCTTCAGTTCCTCGGCGCTGATGGTCTTAACCTTGTCGAGAATGAGTCCCGGGGCGGATGCATTTTTACCGGACTTCTTACCGCATACATTTACCCCTGTGATAAATGTCACCCCTGCCTCTTCCATGAGCTTTACACGTCTGTCGATGACGGACTTGTCCAGCTTCATGTTCGGGATGCCGTAGCGAAGGAGACCGCCCACGCGATCGTTCCTCTCGTAAACGGTTACCAGGTGACCGCGGCGATTCAGCAGCTGAGCCGCAGCAAGACCCGAAGGGCCGCTGCCTACAACCGCAACCTTCTTGCCGGTCCTGATCTGAGGGATTTCCTCCTTAACCAGTCCGTTTGCGTAGGCGTATTCGATCACCGACTTTTCATTTTCCTTTGTACATACGGCCTCGCCGTGGAGTCCGCAGGTGCAGGCCGCCTCGCAGAGTGCAGGGCATACCCTCGATGTAAATTCAGGAAAGCTGTGAGTCTTGGAGAGCCTTCTGTAGGCCTGCTCGTAGCTTCCGTTGTAAACAAGATCATTAAGTTCCGGAACGAGGTTGTGCAGCGGACAACCCGAAGCCATGCCGGCTATCATCATTCCCGCCTGGCAGAACGGCACGCCGCAGTTCATGCATCTTGCCGCCTGTTTACGACGTTCCTCGTCGTCAAGCATTCCGTGAAACTCACAGAAATTCTCTATTCTTTTTTCCTCTCCGATTACCGGTCCGTCAACTCTATCATATTCTAAAAATCCGGTTGGCTTACCCATGTGTGCTCCTTTCGATTCCGGGGATTTTGTCCCCGGGTGTCATATTAACCTACAAGTTTCTTGAATGCTTCGACTTCTGCGTCGCTGCGGTTCATGCCCTGCTCCTCACAGGCTGCTATGAGGTGCAGCATCTTCTTGTAGTCTGCAGGGATGATCTTCTTGAAGTGAGGGATGTACTCCTCGTAGTTATCAAGAATCTTCTGTCCCTTAACCGAGCCTGTAGCTTCTACATGCTTCTCTATCATTTTCCTGAGGTCTTCTATATCAGTCTTCTCTGTAAGCTGCTCCATGGAAACGAGCTGCTTGTTGAGATTCCTGTACAGAATGTTGCCTTCATCAAGAACGTATGCGATTCCGCCGCTCATACCGGCAGCGAAGTTCTTGCCCGTAGGTCCGAGGATTACGGCACGACCACCGGTCATGTACTCACAACCGTGCTCGCCCACACCTTCAACAACCGCTGTAGCACCGGAGTTTCTTACACAGAATCTCTCGCCTGCCACACCTGCGATGTAAGCTTCACCCGAAGTTGCACCGTAGAGGGCTACATTTCCGATAATAATATTCTCTTCAGCGTTATAACCTGCGTCTTCCGGAGCGCGTACGACAAGCTTACCGCCGGAAAGACCCTTTCCGAAGTAGTCGTTGCTGTCACCGGTGATCTTCAGTGTAAGTCCCTTAGGGATAAATGCGCCGAAGCTCTGTCCGCCGGATCCCGTACAGTTAACCGTGATGGTATCGTCAGGAAGTCCGTCAGGATATTTTCTTGTGATCTCGGCACCGAGAAGGGTACCGAAAGTTCTGTCTGTATTTGTAATGTTGATATTGATGCTTCCGTTGCCCTTGAAATCCTTTGCCAGGATTGACTTAACGGCCTTATCCTTCAGAAGCACCTTCTCGTCCTTGGTCTCCTCGAGCTTGAAGTCGTAAACCTTGTCGCTGTGGAAGGTCTGCTCTGCTCTCGGGATATCGGACATATCGGCAAGGATCTGAGTAAGGTTGATCTTAGCCTCAGCGTCGGTGAGACCTTCCTTAACCTTAAGGAGATCTGTTCTTCCGACAAGCTCCTCAACCTTTCTGATACCAAGCTTTGCCATATATTCACGGAGTTCTCTTGCGATGAATCTCATGAAGTTCTCAACATATTCCGGCTTGCCCTTGAATCTCTTTCTGAGCTCCGGATTCTGGGTTGCAACACCCATAGGACAGGTATCGCTCTGGCATACTCTCATCATTACACAGCCCATGGTTACCAGCGGAGCTGTAGCGAAACCGAATTCCTCGGCACCGAGGATAGCTGCGATTGCAACGTCACGGCCGCTCATAAGCTTACCGTCGGTCTCGATAACAACCTGATTTCTCAGGCCGTTTGAAAGCAGTGTCTGATGTGTCTCGGCGAGACCCATTTCCCACGGAAGACCCGCATTGTGGATGGAGCTCAGCGGAGCAGCACCTGTACCGCCGTCGTAACCCGATACGAGGATAACTCCCGCACCTGCCTTTGCAACACCGGCTGCAACGGTTCCGACACCGGCTTCGGATACAAGCTTAACGGAAATGCGAGCCTGGTCGTTAGAGCATTTCAGGTCGTAGATCAGCTGAGCCAGATCCTCGATTGAATATATATCATGATGTGGCGGAGGTGAGATAAGGCTCACACCCGGAGTTGAATGTCTGGTCTTGGCGATCCAAGGATAAACCTTCTTTCCCGGAAGATGTCCGCCCTCACCCGGCTTAGCGCCCTGGGCCATCTTAATCTGAATCTCTCTTGCACTTACGAGATACTTGCTGGTAACACCGAAACGACCGCTGGCAACCTGCTTGATCGCGGAGCTTCTGTCATTTGCGGTACCCGCAGACTCGATTCTCTCGTCGCTCTCACCACCCTCACCGCTGTTTGACTTACCGTGAATGTGGTTCATGGCGATGGCAAGTGTCTGGTGCGCCTCCTCGGAAATAGAACCGTAGGACATGGCACCTGTCTTAAATCTCATCATTATGGACTCTTCGCTCTCAACCTCTTCGAGAGGGACTGCATTTTCAGGGAAGTTGAAGTCCATCATGCTTCTCAGATAACCTGTCTCCTCTGAGTCGACCATTTCCGTGTACTGGCGGAACTTGTCGTAATCGCCCTCGCGGGTGGACAGCTGGAGCATGTGTATTGTCTTAGGATTGTATCTGTGATTCTCGCCGTCGGCGCGGAACTTGTGACGTCCCACGGTCTTCAGCTCGAGATCTACAGGGAGACCCAGAGGGTCAAATGCTTTGCTGTGCTGCGCATCAACGGCTGCAGCTATATCATCAAGGGAAACACCGCCCACACGGCTGACTGTTCCCGTGAAGTACTCGTCGATAACTTCCTTGGAAATACCGATGGCTTCGAAGATCTTGCTGCCCTGGTAGGACTTAACAGCGGAGATACCCATTTTCGAAGAAATCTTTACGATTCCGTTGAGTACAGCTCTGTCGTAATCTTCAACTGCTGCGTAGTAATCCTTATCAAGGATTCCGTCATCGATAAGTTCCTGTATAGTTGAATGTGCAAGATACGGATTTACCGCAGATGCACCGTAGCCCAGGAGGGTTGCGAAGTGGTGAACCTCGCGTGGCTCGCCTGATTCGAGGATCAGAGACATAGCCGTGCATTTCCTTGTTTCAACAAGGTGCTTATGAACCGCCGCTACCGCGAGCAGGGACGGGATTGCAACGTGATTCTCATCCACGCCCCTGTCAGAGAGAATAAGAATGCTTGCGCCTTCGCGGTAAACCTTGTCCACCTCAACGAAAAGGTGGTTCAGCACACGCTTCATAGGTGTGCTCTTATAGTAAAGCAGCGATACGGTTGCGGCCTTGATGCCGTCCTTGTCCAGATGCTTGATCTTCAGCATATCCAGATCCGTGAGGATAGGATTGTGGATCTTCAGCACGTGGCAGTTGGAAGCGCATTCTTCCAGGAGGTTGCCGTTCTTACCGACATAAACGCTGCGGGATGTAACGATCTTCTCACGCTCCGCATCGATAGGCGGGTTTGTAACCTGTGCGAAAAGCTGTTTGAAATAATAGAACAGCGGCTGGTATTCCTTGGAAAGGGCTGCGATCGGGGTATCAACACCCATCGAGCCGATCTGCTCGGAACCGTTGAGAGCCATGTTGAGGATACCTTCATGGTAGTTCTCGTAGGTGTAACCGAAGGCCTTCTGCAGCTTCTTTCTTGCGTCGCCGGAGATATCAGGCACTTTCTCGTTAGGGATCTTGAGACTTGAAAGCTCAACCAGGCTCATGTCAAGCCACTCGCCGTAAGGGTTTCTGTGAGCGTATTTCTCTTTGATCTCCTGATCGGAGTAAATGCGGTTCTCGCGTGTATCCACAAGAAGCATCTTGCCCGGATACAGTCTGTCCTTTTTAACTATATGTTTTTCAGGCAGCGGAAGTACTCCTACCTCGGATGAGAGGATGAGTCTTCCGTCGTCCATAACGACGTATCTTGATGGTCTGAGTCCGTTCCTGTCGAGGATTGCACCCATCACATCGCCGTCCGAGAAGAGGATTGAAGCCGGGCCGTCCCATGGCTCCATCATTGTTGCGTAGTACTGGTAGAAATCTCTCTCTTCCTGGGACAGAGTCTCGTTGTGAGCCCAAGGCTCAGGGATGGCGATCATGGCTGCGAGCGGCAGGTCCATACCGCTCATTACGAGGAACTCAAGTGTATTGTCAAGCATTGCAGAGTCGGATCCGCTGGAAGATATAACCGGAAGAACCTTTGTCATATCTTCTTCGGAAAATGCATCGCTGTGCATTGTTTCCTCTCTCGCAAGCATTTTATCCGCATTTCCCTTGATGGTATTGATCTCGCCGTTGTGAACCATGAGACGGTTCGGGTGAGCTCTGTTCCAGCTTGGGTTTGTGTTGGTGGAGAATCTTGAGTGAACCATGGCAATGGCTGACTCGTAATCCTGATCCTGAAGGTCGTGGAAGAAGGTCCTCAGCTGACCTACCAGGAACATTCCCTTATATACTATGGTTCTGCAGGAAAGTGAAGGGATGTAGGTGTTCACGTTACACTGCTCGAACTCTCTTCTGATGATGTAGAGGAGACGGTCAAATGCGAGGTCGTCCCTCATATTCTCAGGGCGCTTGATGAATACCTGCTCAATAACAGGCATGCAGTCTCTTGCCTTGCTGCCCAGAACTTCAGGGGCTGTGTTAACCTTTCTCCATGCGAGGATAGTAAGGTCGTTCTTTCTTACTATGGTCTCGAACATGTTTCTGGCCTGCTTTCTCTCCAGATCCTTCTGAGGGAAGAAGAACATACCCACTGCGTAAGGTCTCTTGGAAATGCTGTCGCCGTCGTTTGCATTTGCGCTGTTGTCTGCGCTTCCTGCTGTCAGGTCTACGCCCTGTGCGGCCATTATCTTATTGAAAAACTTATGAGGAATCTGAGTCAGGATACCTACGCCGTCACCGGTCTCGCCTGTTGCGTCCTTTCCGGCTCTGTGCTCAAGGTTCTCAACTATACTGAGGGCATCCGCCACCAGTTTATGGCTCGGTGTACCGTCGATCTGAATGATGGCACCGATTCCACAGTTATCGTGCTCAAATGAAGCATCGTATAATCCGTTTTCTCTCAGCTTCTCAAAATTCGTATTCATGACAATCCTCCGTATTTTACGTGCGCGAAACATTCGCTGCACGACAGAAAGGCGCTCTGAGTACGTATATACTCAAAGCGCCATTGCTTTTACATGTTATAGTTTTGATTTGTATATGTTTTCTTTTCGAAACAATTAATAGTATATTACTTAATTTTCAAAAGTCAATAGGAAATTTTCTAAATTTTCTTTGGGATATCTAGACCGGATACTTATTTGTAAAGCATGCGGTACATACCGGCAGGTCTCCGACCATAGTCTTGAAATCCTCAATCCTAAGGTACTTAAGGGAATCCGCGCCAACGCTCCTGCAGATTTCCTCGTCCGAATGCTCGGAAGCAATAAGCTGCTTGGACGTCGGAACGTCGGTGCCGTAGTAGCAAGGATACAGGAACGGAGGTGAACTGATCCTTACATGAACTTCCTCGGCGCCCGCCTCGCGAAGCATTTCTATCAGCTGACGCATGGTGGTTCCGCGGACGATGGAGTCGTCGATGAGCACGATCTTCTTACCCTGAACCACGCCCTTCAGCACGCTGAGCTTCATGTGAACCGCGGTGCGGCGCTCCTCATCGGTAGGCTTGAT
>CACZHN010000110.1 GCA_902780985.1 uncultured Lachnospiraceae bacterium
ATAATGCTCCATTCGCCGGGTCAAGGTCGGAGTCGTCCTCTGACTAAGCGACGGAATGCTCCTTTTTCAAGGTCAGTGTTATTCTACACATATGAAGGGTATGTGTCAAGGGTAAGTTTTCCTCCGACCCCACAGTTCCATTTTCGGAATGACAAGACTCGAACTTGCGACCTCTAGACCCCCAGTCTAGCGTTCTACCACCTGAACTACATCCCGTACATAAACTTCTGCGAAGACCCGACGGCCTTCGCAGAATGATTACTTGTCGTTATAAACTTTTGCCACATCGCTGAATCGGCTCAGATTGCCCTTAAGCAGAAGGTCTGCGATGCTGAAGGCTATCATGGATTCCACAACCACAACCGCTCTCGGTGCGATTATCGGATCGTGCCTTCCTTTTATCTCGATCTCGGTTTCTTCTTTAGATGAATTAACCGTCTTCTGTGGTCTGAATATAGATGGTGTCGGTTTAAATGCAGCCCTTACCACGATGTCGCTTCCGTCACTCATTCCGCCCAGGATTCCGCCTGAATGATTTGTTGCCTTTGCAACCTTACCATCTTTGATAATGAACTCATCATTATTTACGGAGCCGATTGCTGAACTTACTTCTGTTCCGTCTCCGATCTCTACGGCCTTTACAGCCCCGATGGACATAACGCCCGCAGCGATACGTGCATCCAGCTTATCAAATACAGGCTCGCCGATTCCCGGCTTAAGTCCCGTCACTATACACTCTATCTCAGCACCCGAAGAATTCTTCTCTGCAATGAGAGTCTTAAGATACTCCTCTGCCTTTGCAGCTGCTTCGACATCCGGCATATAGAGATTATTCTTCATGATCTCGGCTTCATCGAAATTCTTATAATCGATCTCGATATCACCGATCTTCTTAACGTAAGCAAGAATCTTTACTCCCAGTTCGGAAAGAAGCTTCTCTGCTACAGCTCCCGCCATAACTCTTCCGATAGTCTCTCTTCCCGAAGATCTTCCGCCGCCTCTGTGATCGCGTATACCGAACTTCACATCGAAGCCGTAGTCCGCATGTCCCGGCCTGTATACATTTTCCAGGTCGCTGTAATCCTTGGACAGCTGGGAAGTATTCTTCACTAACATTGAAATCGGTGTTCCCAAAGTTTTACCTTCGAAAACACCCGATAATATGGAAACCGCATCGGCTTCCGATCTTTTAGTTGTAAATTCGGACTGTCCCGGACGTCTTCTGTCCAGGAAACTCTGAATGTATTCCTCTGAAATATCAAGTCCCGCAGGGCATCCGTCGATCACTGCGCCAAGAGCGGCACCGTGTGACTCTCCCCATGTGGAAACAGTTAATATATCGCCAAATATTGATCCGGCCATTTTAAAACCTCGTAAAACATAAAATCTAGTAAATTAAAAACTACCTTGAAGCCATGGCAGCTCTCGGATGAGCCTTGTCATAAACTTCCTTAAGTCTGCTGGACTTACCTTTAAGATAAACCTGTGTTGTCGAAATATCGCTGTGGCCGAGCATTTCCTGAAGACTTCTCAGATCAGCACCGTTATTAACCATATGCGTAGCGAAGCTGTGTCTGATCATATGAGGTGTGATATCCTTCTCGATTCCGGCCTTCTTGGCATAAGCCTTAAGAAGCTTCCAGAAGCCCTGTCTGGACATCTGACCGCCCTTTACATTTGTAAAGAGGTACTCCTGATCTTCACACATTACAGGTCTTATATCTGTTAAGTACTTTGAAAGTGCGTACTTTGCTGCATTTTTGATAGGGATCATTCTTGACTTGCTGCCGTCATGACACTCGATAAAGCCCATCTGAAGATTAACATCGGTAACCTTAAGGGAAATGAGCTCGGTAACCCTGAGGCCTGTGGCATAAAGCAGTTCCAGCATTGCCTTGTCTCTGATCTCCTTCGGAGAATCTCCGACCGGCTGGTCAAGAAGCGCGCTTACTTCTTCTATGGTAAGAGTATCGGGAACCTTCTTCTCAACCTTAGGCGGATGAATGCCCTCGGCCGGATTGCCGCTGATCTTACCTCTTTCAAGAAGATAAATGAAAAAAGACCTGATGCTTGCAATGTTTCTTGAAACAGTTGCCGAACTGAAGTCACCGTTCTCAAGGCTGAGTACGTATGAACGAACCATGGTGGAATTGATATCCTTAACGGTCGTTACGCCCTTGCCCGCAAGATAATCCTTCAGCTTTATCAGATCTCTTCTATAAGATTGAATCGTGTTATTGCTGCTATGCTTTGAACCCTGCAGATATTCAATATATCCGTCAATTTCTGTCATCACTTCACTAACCCTCTCCAAGTTTATTAAGTCGCGTAGGATTAGTATACTGTTTAATTTACATAAATTCAACCAAAATTTTTTATGTAAATCTGCCGCGAAGCCTTGATTTTATTGGGTTTATGCAAAATGTCGACCACCCCATATGTGGTTAACACAATATCTTGTGTTAAAAAATTTTTAACATTTTTTTAACAAATATGCATAAATTGCAATAATTGTCTTGCTGTCATGAATTTTACCGGATTCGATATACTGAAGCGCCTCTTCGGGAGTAATCCTGATAACATCCATGTACTCATCGCTGTCTCTGCTGATGCTTCCCTTCGTGCACTCGGTTCCGATAAACACGGCGGTCCTTTCACTGAAAAGTCCCACCGAAGCCACTATATAATTTATGAAATGCAGCTTCCCCGGAATAAGCCCGGTCTCCTCTTCGGCTTCTCTTCTGGCGCATCTCTCAAATGCTTCCATATCCTCCGGAGCCTCACCCTTTGTCAGAATATCCTCCGACAGAGTTACGTCATCCGGTTCCATGCATCCCGCAGGAATCTCTACGGACTCACCGTCCAGCACCTGCCTGTACTGCTTCACCAGCACCAGCTTTCCGTCATCATCTACCAGAAGTATTCCCGCACCGTTCCTGTTCTCCACATAATCGTAGTACAGCTTCTCCCCCTCCGGCGTCAGCATAGTATCCTCATAAACCTTAACCCTATGCCCCTGATACTTAAGATTCCTGTCTATCTTTTTTATTCTTTCGCTCATAGCCTAAATCCTCATACATACTCATATAGTCATAATCTCTTGAATAACATAAATCTTTGAACAGATATAATTATACACTATCAGCTTACAAAATAAAGTGCGCCTGAGTGACCATTCAATTGTGTCATCTCAGGCGCCTTTACTTTGTAAGCGTCAATCTTTTAATTCATAAACGTCAAATCATTCAATTCAAACTTCTTCATGCATTTGTGAGCATCTGTCTAGCCGATTCAAATCTCGATCTCACATTGTCCTCTGTGATATTAAGTTCCTTGGCTGTTTTCTTCGGTGAATAATCTTTAATAACAAGATAATACACTACATCATAATATATCTTAGGAAGATCATTCATACGAATCCGCCAGTCGTTCTCCTGTGTCATCAAGTCACCTCTTTCGCATTAATCATACAAACACTGATATATTAACCTTCCGTCGGAGTGTATTGTCACTCACAATGTCACTATAACACACGAAAGTATATTAAACGTTTAACAAAAGATTTAGAATTTATTAAATTAACCCAAAACGCATAAAAAAGGCTGCCACATAAGCGACAGCCTTAACATTATTTTGCATAATCTGTGATTCTTGATTCTCTGATAAGACTGACTTTTATCTGTCCCGGATATTCAAGCTCATCCTCTATCTTCTTAGATATGTCTCGAGCAAGAATTACCATATCAGCATCATTAATCTGATCAGGAACTACCATTACCCTGATTTCTCTACCTGCCTGAATAGCAAAGGATTTGTCAACACCGTTGAAACCGTTGGCAATATCTTCAAGCTTTGTAAGCCTTGTAGAATATGTTTCAAGGGTTTCACGTCTTGCACCCGGTCTAGCAGCTGAAATAGTATCTGCAGCCTGTACAATACATGCTATAAGACTTTCTGCCTCACAGTCTCCGTGATGTGAAGCAACTGAATTTACGACAACACTATTTTCTTTGTACTTTCTACAAAGATCAACACCGATAGTAACGTGAGATCCTTCCATCTCATGATCAATTGATTTTCCGATATCGTGCAGAAGTCCTGCACGCTTAGCAAGCTTAACGTCCTCACCGATCTCACCGGCTATAAGACCGCTGAGCTGTGATACTTCAACAGAATGCTTGAGTGCGTTCTGTCCGTAGCTTGTTCTGAACTTCATTCTACCCAGAAGCTTTATAAGCTCAGGATGAAGTCCGTGTACACCAACCTCAAGGGCTGCTGCTTCACCTTCCTCGCGCATCATGGTCTCGACTTCCTTCTTGGCCTTCTCAACCATTTCTTCGATTCTGGCTGGATGGATACGTCCATCCACGATGAGTTTTTCAAGCGCTATACGAGCAACTTCACGCCTTACAGGATCGAAACTCGAAAGTACGACTGCTTCAGGCGTATCATCTATTATAAGATCGACACCGGTCAGAGTCTCGAGAGTACGTATGTTACGACCCTCTCTTCCGATAATCCTTCCTTTCATCTCATCTGAAGGAAGCTGTACGAGTGATATCGTTGATTCTGAGACTACATCAGCTGCACACTTCTGTATCGCATTAACAACGTACTCCTTGGCCTTTTTATCAGCCTCTTCCTTCGCTCTGGATTCCATTTCCTTGATCATTATCGCTGTTTCGTGTTTAACGTCGTCTTCAACAGACTTAAGCAAATATTCCTTTGCCTGTTCAGAGGTGAGTCCGGATATTCTCTCCAGTTCCTGTTCTCTCTTTGCCATGAGTTCGTCTACGGCAGCTGTCTTCTTAGCAAGATTAGCTTCTTTAGAAGCAAGTGACTGTTCTTTCTTCTCTAAGCTGTCACTCTTCTTGTCAAGATTCTCCTCACGCTGCAGAACTCTTTTCTCCATATGCTGAATCTCTGAGCGACGGTCTTTAACTTCCTTCTCAATGTCATTCTTGGTCTTTAAGGCCTCTTCCTTGGCAGTGAGGAGTATGTCGCGCTTCTTTGACTCGGCATCCTTAAGAGCTTCATCTATAATATCCCTAGCTTTGTCTTCCGCCTTACCTATCTTAGCTTCAGCAATGTTCTTTCTGTAAGCTATTCCGGCAAACCAGGCAGCAACCGCAGCTATAATAACTATGACAGCACAGATGATAATAGCAATCGGATCACCCACAGGAGCACCTCCTTTATATATTTAATTTTTATTGTACAAATTGTACATATTTACCAAATGCACAACACTAATATATTACTTTTTTTACCATATTATGTCAAGTAGGAATTAATATCACCGAAATTGAAGCCCTTTCTTATGAGAAAATTTGCGGCTCTCATTTTCGTTTTCGGGTCGCTCAGGTCCTGATTTCGGAACTTTTTCTCAAGAAGACTTTTTATAACATCATCCTTGCTGAGTGACTCATCGTCATATACTTCATCCAGAATATCGTACAGCCAGTCGCCTCCGACACCTCTGTATTCCAATTCCCTGATGATAAGCTCGCGGCTCTTGGTCCTTGCATAAGACCTGACGTAGGCCTCGGCAAACCTCTTGTCGTCCAGATAGCGTTCTTTATACAACGCATCTATCACCGCCTCGATCATATCCTCGGGATAATCCTTCTCTTTCATCTTGCGACGGATACCCATAGCACAGTATTCGGCTCCCGCAAGAAGTGCTGCGTACTTGGAAAATGCTCTCTCGTAAATAACATTGTAGAGTCTGTCTGCCACGACATCCTCTTCTTCGAAATCATAGCGGATCTCCGAATCCTCCACCTCAGGAGTCAGCATATCGAGATCTATTTCCGCTTTCTTCAGGTCATTTGTATAGACAGGGCCTATATAAACCTCGTCTATATAGGCCCTGAATGCTCTGATTCGATTATTATTTTTCTTCTCCAGTCTCAGCTGCTTCATTACCGGCTCCTATTCCGTAATGCGCTCTAACAAGCTTATCGATTTCTTCCATGATCTCAGGATTCTCCTGAAGATAAGCTTTGGTATTTTCTCTACCCTGACCGATCTTGTTTCCGTTATAGGAATACCATGCACCGGACTTAACGATGATATCGCTTGCTGCTGCAAGATCTACGATATCGCCCACCTTGGATATTCCCTTACCGAACATAATATCGAATTCGGCTTCCTTAAATGGAGGAGCCACCTTATTCTTAACTACTTTAACTCTTGTTCTGTTACCTATAACCTCGCCCTGTGCCTTGAGTGACTCTATACGTCTTACATCAAGTCTTACGGATGAGTAGAACTTAAGTGCACGTCCACCTGTTGTTGTCTCAGGATTTCCGAACATTACACCTACCTTCTCACGAAGCTGGTTGATAAAGATAACTACGCAGTTTGTTTTGCTGATAACTGCCGTAAGTTTACGAAGAGCCTGTGACATAAGTCTTGCATGAAGACCTACGTGGCTGTCTCCCATTTCTCCGTCGATCTCTGCCTTCGGAACGAGGGCTGCAACCGAGTCAACGATGATTACGTCAACGGCACCCGAACGTACCATTGTCTCTGTGATCTCGAGAGCCTGCTCTCCGTTATCAGGCTGTGATATGTAAAGGTTATCAATATCAACGCCTATGTTCTTTGCATATACGGGATCAAGTGCATGCTCTGCATCGATGAATCCGGCGATACCGCCCATCTTCTGAACCTCAGCTACGACATGAAGTGCAACTGTGGTCTTACCACTTGATTCAGGTCCGTATATCTCTATGATTCTTCCTCTAGGCATACCGCCTACGCCAAGTGCGATATCCAGGCTGAGTGAGCCTGTCGGAACAACCTCTATATTCATATTCTTGGTATTGTCACCAAGCTTCATAACCGAACCCTTGCCGTACTGTTTCTCAATCTGGGCAAGAGCGGCATCTAATGCTTTAATCTTTTCTTCGTTAGCCATTTCCTTCTCCTCTTTTTGAGTAATAATCTTACTTAAAGTAACCTTTTTAATTCTCTGCAAGACAAAAAACAGTATAGCATAGGACCCGAAAAAATGCTATTCTTTTAAGGTGAGGTTTTGATTATGGCAAATATTGGAATAATAGCTGAATTTAATCCTTTTCATAACGGACATTCTTATCTGATACGCGAAGCGAAGGCTATGGCTGAACGTGAAACCGGAGAAGAACCGGGCGTTGTGATATGTATGAGCGGCAATTACGTACAGCGTGGTTCGGCCGCTGTTTTCGATAAATATCTGAGGGCGGAGTCTGCTCTCACGGATGCGTATTGTGTATTCGAACTTCCCGTACTGTGGGCAACCGCCGATGCGGGGAACTTCGCAGGATGCGGCGTGGATCTTTTAAGAAAAACCGGCATCATCGATTTTCTCGCTTTCGGAATCGAAGCCTCGGAGGAGAATAAGGATGCGGTAATATCTTCACTCAACAAGGCGGCTGACATTTTAGCCGAAGAGCCTGAGGGATTTAAAGAACGTCTGAAGGAGCTTCTTTCAGCCGGACAGTCCTACCCGGCAGCGAGACAGACAGCTCTGCTGGAGATATCCGATATAGCTCCGGATACTCTTTCAACCTCAAACAATATACTTGCCATCGAATATCTGACGGCCATAAGAAAAACAGGAAGCAATATAAAGCCGGTCTTCGTTTCAAGGATCGGTTCCGGATATAACGACACAGAACTAAACGGCAGCTTCTCTTCCGCCACGGCTATAAGGGAATCTATGAAGGATACGGATCTCAGGGAATATATCCCTGCCGAGGCTCTTGATGTTATAGAGCCGTTCACGCATTTTCCGATACTCACGGAAGAATATCTTATGCCGTACATCACTTCTGCTATGAGAAATCTCAGCGAGCAGGAGCTGCTGAGTATAAGAGGCATGAACGAAGACCTGCTGGGAAGGCTTATGAAAGCCCCTCTCCCTTCTTCCTTCAGCGAACTGGCAGATTATATGAAGACCCGCAACGTGACCATGACAAGGATAAGAAGACTGCTTCTCTCCCTTGCTCTCGGAATCAAAAAAAACGATCTGCTTCCGGCAGGCCGCATAACATCACCGAACTATATAAATCTTCTGGCCATGAGAAAAGACGCTTCACAGATTGTGAAGGCCGTAAGCGAATCGGAAGAACTTACCGTGATAAATAAAAAATCCTCCTACAGACCGGAGGATGCGTTGTCGGAGCTTTCATGGTTCACCGACATAAGAACAACGGATATTTATAACCAAATGTTTTATACATGCACGGGAGAAAAACTCCCGAAAGAA
>CACZHN010000111.1 GCA_902780985.1 uncultured Lachnospiraceae bacterium
TTGCATTCAAGGTTGCTACAGAGCAGGCCTTCAAGCAGGGCTTCATGGAAGCAGGACCGGTTCTTCTTGAGCCTATCGCTTCTCTCAGAGTTGTAGTACCTGATCAGTACACAGGTGATATCATGGGCGATCTCAATAAGCGTCGTGCGAGAGTTCTGGGAATGAACCCTCTGGGCAACGGTTATCATGAGATACTGGCTGATATTCCTTACTTAGAGCTCTATGAGTATGATACAAAGCTTTACTCCATGACAAGAGGAAGCGGCGTATTCTCATATGAATTTGCAAGATACGAGCAGGCACCTGATGATGTCGCTAAGAAGGAGATTGAAGCAAATAAGCAGTAGGAAATGAATTATCCGGGAGGTCCTGTCGAAGTGTGACAGGGCCTCTTTTGTATGAGGTTGATATATTTTGGACCTTAGGGTGGATTAAAATGACTAAGAACATGACAGAGGGAACCCCATGGAAACATACTTTGATGTTTTCCCTGCCGGTGCTGGCGGGTTCCTTTTTACAACAGTTATATAATACGGTAGATGCTATTGTTGTGGGTAAGTATGCGGGAGAGGATTCGCTTTCCGCGGTCGGAACCACAGGAAGTTTCGCATTTTTCTTTCTGGCTGTAGCGATAGGACTTTCTTCGGGAAACGGTGTTGTGGTGGCACAGCATTACGGAGCCGAGGAGCATACCGAAGTCAGAAGAAATGCGGCCACGGGTATCTTTTTTCTGATGGTTCTGGGCGTGATCGCGGCGTTGATGGGAATTGCGGCGGCGAGACCTGCATTTACCTATCTGCTGAATGTTCCGGATGAAATACTGGACATGACGCTGCTCTATTTCAGGATATTTGCGGCGGGCATGGTGTTCCAGTACGGATACAACAGTTTTTCGGCAATCCTTCGAGCGGTGGGAGACAGTATGGCGACGCTGTACTTCCTCCTGATATCGTCGGCGCTGAATATAGGACTGGACCTGCTGTTTGTTAAGAACTTCGGCTGGGGAGTAGCGGGAGCGGCGATAGCTACCGTGATCTCACAGGCGGCATCCTTCGCGGCGGCTTATATATACATGAGGGTCAGATATCCGATCTTCAGATTTAAGTTCAGTGATTATAAATGGGACGGCGAACTGATCGGAAAAACCGTTAAGGTAGGATTCCCGATATCGCTGCAGCTGATAATAGTATCCTTCGGTCTTACATTTATACAGAGAGCGGTAAATGAATTCGGTAAGACCATGACCGCGTCGTTTACGGTGGGACAGAGAATAGAGATGTATCTGAATCTGCCGTGCAATGCATTTCAGACGACGCTGGCTACCTACACCGGTCAGAATATCGGTGCGAAAAGATTGGACAGGGTAAAGCTGGGCGCAAAGCAGACAATGGTGATATCGCTGATGATGACTCTCATCATATCGGCGGTTGTCTGGATATTTGCGGGGGATATCATTTCCATGTTCGGACTGAGCTCGAAGGCGGCAGAGTACTGCCTGGCTCATCTCAGGACAGTGGCTTTGATAAATGTAGTCCTGTCAATGTACATACCGCTTTTCGGAGTATTTCAGGGAACGGGGCACAGCGGACTTCCGATGCTGGTGGCATGCGGAGCGCTGGGCATAAGAGTGCTGGTGACGTATCTTTTCAGATACAGCACATTTTTCGGATATACCATCGTATGGTGGAACGGAATATTCGGATTCGGATTGGGATTCCTGATCACATGGACATTCTACCTGAGCGGAAGATGGAGCAGGAAGATCAATCGTTTGTAACATCGCCGTCGCCGTGGATATCGATAGGATCACCTAAGAAGGTAGGCTCAGGCTTAAAAATGCATTTCAAAAAGTCCTTGTCTCTTGCAAGGATTTCGCGGAATTCTCTGTATTCTTTGCCGGAGTATGTATCGTCGGCACCTACGCCGTAGGCCTCAAGTCCGAGACTTTCCGCGATATACAGTGCTCTGTAGAGATGATATGTATTTGAGATGATAATGATCTTCTTTGCACCGAATACTTCTTTTGCTCTGTACATGCTGTCATAGGTAGAGAATCCGGCATGATCCATAAAGATATCGGAGGATTCGGCATAGCCGTTATTTATCTCGAAATCCTTCATGGCACGGACTTCATTATAATTTTCTTTGCCGTGGTCACCGGACATAAGGAGCTTCGTATCCGAAGACAGGGAGAATACATTTCGCGCCAGTTCCAGACGGTCGCGAAGCATCGGACTGAGAGAACCGTCGGGATAAACACCGCATCCCAATACAAGGATACAATCCACATCCTGTATCTGAGCGGCTTCCTGTGCGGAGATGATCCTGCCCTTAGTATGATTTTTAATACAGACATTTAATATCAGTGCTGCTATTCCCGATACAAACCCGATGATCAGGAGTATCAGTGCTGTTTTTAAAATTCGTTTTTTCATAATGCATATATTTTATGGGAAACGGGGACGGAGGTCAAGTAGTGCCACTTGTAAGATAGCGTTAAATATGAGAAAATATAGGGGACTTTGAGGCGACAATAACAGGAGGACTTGATATGACGGAATACGAAAGAATGGTGGCGGGACTTCTGTATAATCCCGACAACGACGAGATAGTGAAGGATCAGATCGATTGTATGGATAAGCTGTGGGAGTTCAATCAGCTTAAGCCTTCCCAGATAGAAGAGAAAAGAAAATATATGAAGGAGAACTTCGCCGAGTGCGGCGAGGGCTGCTATATAGAGCTTCCGTTTCATGCTAATTGGGGCGGACGCCATGTTCACATGGGCAACTACGTGTATGCCAACTTCAACCTGACGCTGGTGGATGACGGACATATCTACATCGGCGACAAGGTTATGTTCGGACCGAATGTTACGGTGGCAACGGCCAATCATCCGATAGATACGGAGCTGAGAGACCGCATGCTTCAGTATAACAAGGACGTGTATATCGGCGAGAATACATGGATCGGAGCGGGTGCCATTATCGTGCCGGGGGTTAAGATCGGTAAAAATGTAGTGATCGGTGCCGGCAGCGTGGTCACGAAGGATATTCCCGACGGCGTGGTTGCGGTAGGAAATCCCTGCAGGGTTCTGCGTGAGGTAGGCGAGCACGACAGGGAGTATTTCTATAAGAACGAGAAGATTGACTGGGAAAACCTGAATTTAGACGATTAAACCGAGGACAGCTATGAAATTTCTAAAAGACGAAAAAACAAGAAGAATAATTATATCCGGTTCGATACTTATCATACTGTATCTGGTACTCAGTAACGTATCGGACATAATGTCACTGGGAAAGAAACTGCTTCACATACTGAGCCCGTTCATCGTGGGCGCCGCCATCGCATATCTGCTTAACGTACCTATGCGAAGACTGGAAAGCGGTCTCTTTAAAAACAGGGAAAAATATCCCGATAAGAAATGGGCAGGCAGACGCAGAGTCATCGCCCTTGTAACTACGATATTCCTTGCATTTCTGGTGATCGGATGCATGCTGTACATGGTAATCCCTCAGCTGGCGGATACCATATCACAGCTTATAAAGCAGATACCTTCGGGTGTGGACAATGTAACGACCTGGGCTAAGAATACATTTGCAAAATATCCTATGATAGCAGAGAAGATTGATTACTGGGCAGGCAACTGGCAGCATATCATGGAAAGCGTCACGGTCTTTGTTAAGAACTATATCAATCAGATCATAGCCGGTGGAATAAGCGCCGTATCGGGATTTGTTACGGCAGTATTAAACTTCCTGATCGGTTTCATCTTCGCTATCTATATACTGGTCCAGAAGGAAGAACTTGCGGATCAGTGTAAGAAGATCATATATGCGCTTTTAGAGAGAAAGACAGCAGACTGGATGATGGTTGTAGGCGAAAGAGCCGACAAGACATTTACCGGATTCGTATCCGGACAGTGCGTGGAAGCAATCATTATCGGACTTCTGTTCTTCATAGTAATGACCATATTCAGAATACCTTATACACTTCTTATCAGCCTTCTGATCGGTGTTACCGCGCTGGTTCCTATCGTTGGAACAGCCATCGGATGCGTGGTGGGAGTGCTGCTTATCCTTCTGGTTGACCCGATGAAGGTTCTGGTATTCCTTATCATATTCATTATCATACAGCAGTTTGAAGGACATGTTATCTATCCTCATGTTGTGGGAAGCTCCGTCGGACTTCCGGGAATCTGGGTTCTTGTATCCCTGACTCTGGGCGGCAGCCTCTTCGGAATAGCCGGAATGGTAGTATTTATCCCGCTTGTATCGGTTGTGTACGCGTTTCTCAGAGAGTATATCTACGGTATCCTTAAAGAGAAGGGAATGGTGGATAAGGATTACAAGCTGACTGTGGGCAGGAAGAAGGAAGAGACCATAACCGCGGTGGAGGCTTTCGAAGAGATTCCGGAACTGCCTCCGGTAAAGGAAAAGATTGAGCCGATGATCATGTGGCTTGAGGAAGATACGGATGATCTTGCGGGAGACGATACCGATGAGAAGACGGACATACTCATAGCGGATGAAACGGATGATGGGGATGAGCCTACGGATAACCTGACGGAAATGCGTTCCGAGGAGAAGAAACAGACACCGCCTGCAAATCAGAATCGTAATCAGAATCAGAACAGATCCAACCGTAAGCAGTCGAGAAAAAACAGAAAGAAATAAATGCGAGAGTGCCGTGAGATATCGGCACTCTTTTTTTGTTAGTTGAGCTAAGGACGCAATTCCTTATTGACAAACGAAACTCTCAGTCCTATAATCCTACTAATCCAGTAGGTAAGTGGAGGGTATGAAATATGGATTACGAAATTGAAACACGATGTCTCCATTTGGAGGATGATGAGAAAATTTACGACAGTACGGGAAGCCTCTCTTTCCCCATATACCAGACGGCGACCTTCGCCCATAAGGCAGTGGGACAGAGTACGGGCTTCGATTACAGCAGGGCCAAGAACCCTACAAGAGAGCGGGTGGAGGATATAGTCTGTTCCCTTGAGAGAGGAAGCCGGGCATTTGCATTTACATCGGGAATGTCGGCGATAGCCTGTCTCATGGAGCTTTTCAGCCCGGGGGACAGAATCCTGGCAGAAGCGGATCTCTACGGAGGAAGTATCAGGCTTTTCCGTGAGATAAGCAGTAAAAACGGGATAGAGATCGCAACGCTCAATCTGCATGAGGAGGATGTTATACCGCACATAACCGGGAATACCAAGGCGGTATATGTGGAAACACCTACCAATCCGATGATGAATATAACGGATATAAGAGCCCTGGCCGATAAGCTTCATGGCCGGGGAATTCTTCTTATAGTCGACAATACATTTATGTCTCCGTACCTGCAGAACCCGCTGCAGCTGGGAGCGGATATAGTTGTCCACAGCGGAACCAAGTATCTGGGCGGCCATAACGACGCCCTTGGAGGATTCCTTGTGGTGAAGGATGAGAAGATTGCGGAGAGACTGGAATATCTCAGCATGACTACGGGAGCGGTGCTTTCGCCATTTGACAGCTGGCTTATCCTCAGGGGAATCCAGACACTCAGCGTAAGAATGGACAGGGCCTGTTCAAATGCGGCGAAGATCGCAGGCAGTCTTCAGCGATGCAGAGAGGTGAAGAAGGTTATCTATCCGGGACTGGAGGACCATCCGGGATACGAGATCATGAAGAAACAGGCCCGTGGCTTCGGCGCCATGATCAGTTTCGAGTGCGAGAGTGCGGAGCTGGCGAAGGACATTCTGGCCAATCTGAAACTTATAAAATTTGCGGAAAGCCTGGGAGGAACCCAGACTCTCATGACCTATCCGGTTACCCAGACCCATGCGGATGTACCGGAGGAGCAGAGACTGAAGAACGGACTGAACGACCGAATCCTTCGACTTTCCGTGGGAATAGAGAATGCGGATGATCTTATCCGCGATATTGAAAATGCAATCGACAAGGCGGTAAAGGCATATGAGTGAAAGGAATCTTGATTTTGAAACGGTAATAGACAGGCGTAATACCAAGAGCCTGAAATATGATTTTGCGGTAAAGAGAGGAAAGCCGGCAGACATACTGCCTCTATGGGTAGCGGATATGGACTTCAGGACTTCCTCCTACATAGAAGACGCGCTGATTCAGTCGGCACGGCACGGAGTCTTCGGTTACACCGAAACGGACGAAGAGTATTTCGATGCGGTGAAGAACTGGATGAAGACGCAGTACGACTGGGATATTTCCGACGAGAGGCAGCTTATCAAGACTCCGGGAATAGTCTTTGCCCTGGCGGCAGCGGTGAACTGCTATACGGAACCGGGGGATCCGGTGCTTATAAACAGTCCCGTATATTATCCTTTCTCGGAAGTTATTTCCGATAACGGCAGGAGAATCGTAAGCAGTGATCTCGTGGAAACGGAGGATCTGAGCTACAGGATAGATTTCGATGACTTTGAGAAGAAGATAGTAGATAACCATATTAAGCTCTACTTCCTGTGCAATCCTCATAATCCGGGCAGCAAGAGCTGGTCCCGTGAGGAACTGGAAAGGATAGGAGAGATATGCGTGAAGCACGGAGTTACCGTGGTAAGCGACGAGATCCATGCGGATTTCGAATGGGATAAGAAGCATATAGTATTTGCGAGCCTCAGTCCCGAGATAGCCGCAATCACCGTAACCTGCACCTCCCCGACCAAGACCTTCAATATAGCGGGACTCCAGATATCCAATATCATTATTACAGACGGAAAGCTCAGGAATAAGTTTAAGCATCAGGTAAATGCATTCGGCTTCAGCCAGGCAGGTGCAGCGGGAATCTACAGCTGCGAAGCTGCCTATAAGAACGGAGATGTGTGGCTGAAGGCGGTGAAAGACTACATAAAGAGCAATATAGAATATACAAAGAGCTTCATAGAAGAGAAGCTTCCGGGAGTGAAGGTATTTCAGACTCAGGCCACTTATCTTGTATGGGTGGACTTCCGCGGGACCGGACTTTCGGATGAGGAGATAGATGACAGGATCATCAACAAGGCGGGACTGTGGCTGGACAGCGGAAGCATATTCGGCGACAGCGGAAGAGGTTTCCAGCGCATAAATGTGGCCTGTCCGCGGGCAATTCTTACCGAAGCGCTGGAAAGGTTGGCCGTTGCATTTTAAACGAAATATAAAAATTTTTAAAAAAGGGTATTGACGAAATCCGATTTTAGGAGTATTATTCCCAATATCCTACAATTCCTACTAAACAGATAGGAATAATAGAGAAAAAAGGAGGACGCAGGATGAACGCCAATACTTACGAGAACTTACAGCAGTCTCATCCATGCTTTGGAGGACAGAAGAATAACGCCGGAAGAATTCATCTGCCGGTCAGCCCGGGATGTAACATAGGATGTGCATTCTGCGACAGACAGATCAACGAGACGGAAGACAGACCGGGAGTTACATCCACTGTCATTCAGCCCGAAGACACGGTTGAGGTTATAACGGAGGCCCTTAAGAAATGTCCGGATATAAAGGTTGCGGGAATCGCCGGTCCAGGCGATACACTGGCAACCGACAAAGCGATTGAGACATTCAGAATAGTGAAAGAACATTTTCCGGAGCTGCTTAAGTGTATGAGCACCAACGGCCTGCTCCTTTATGAAAAAGCCGATGAGCTGATAGAAATCGGAATAGATTCACTTACGGTCACCGTAAATGCGGTGGATCCTGAAATCGAAGCAAAGCTTAACAAATTCATCATCTACCACGGTGAAAGAATCGAAGGAGTTGAAGCGGCGAAGATCCTTATAGAGAATCAGCTGAAAGGTATAAAGAAGATGGCCGACAGCGGAACGACCATAAAGATCAATACTGTGCTGGTTCCCGAGATAAACGGCGATCATATAGAAGAGATAGCTAAGACGGTTGCGGAGCTGGGAGCAAAGATATATAACATCATCCCGCTTATCCCACAGGCAGATCTGAAGGATATGAAAGCACCGACCTGTCCGGAGATAGACAGCGCTAGAACAAGAGCAGGAAAATACATAGATGTATTCAGACACTGCCAGCACTGCCGGGCCGATGCGGTGGGAGTTCCGGGAAAGAGCGAGTTCGGCGATCAGATATATTTCAGAAGAGTGAATATAAAAGAAACATTTTCACACGGATGATCAATTCGGATTTTAACAGACGATAAAAAATTTATAAGATAATTGAAATAGAAAAGAGGATACAAAAAAATGAGACAGATTGCTATTTACGGTAAAGGTGGAATAGGAAAGTCCACA
>CACZHN010000112.1 GCA_902780985.1 uncultured Lachnospiraceae bacterium
TTATCACTTTATTGTCGTATATTTCATAACCGCATTTTCGATACAGGGAAATATTATCAATACTTCTCGTACTTGTAAACAGTTCATATCGTTTTCCGGGATAGCACTTTTCTATTTCTTCCAGGAGGTGTCGTCCGTATCCCTTGCGCTGTCTGGTCGGATGGACCATCAACTTTCCGATATAAACGGTTCCGTCCTTTTCACAGGCGCGGACCGATCCGATTATCTTTCCGTCTTCTACAAGTTTGAGAACCGTTCCCGCTTCGAACTCTTCGATGACTTCTTCGAGAGTTTCCTTCAGCGGTGGGATATCCCTGCTCTTAAAGAGAGCGGCTTCGCTTTGATATGCAAGATACTGAAGCTGCAGGATTTCTTCCAAGTCGGCGCGTTCGGCGTGGGTGACTTGCGGTTGGGTGCCGGTTTGTGCTGCGGCGGCTTCGCGTACGATCTCAACGAATCGGCGCATCTTCTCAGGATCCTTCAGCTTGTCGGTCTCGACACCGGAACTTACATCGACACCGTATGGGTGAAGGGCTTCAAGCGCCTCTTTGATGTTATCCGGGCTCAGGCCTCCGGCCAGAAGGTACGGTCTCTTTATACCGATGAGCCTGCTCCAGTCAAATGTCTCCCCGGAACCCGTTCCGGAATCCACCAGCACAAGATCCGCGTCGGAGTTTTCAATCTCCGAAATGTCTGCAACCTTGTTGATGTTGAAGGCGCGGATGATGGTGATTGCCTCGTCGGCTGAAATACCGGCTCCCGGTTTTTTCGTCGATTTCAGCAGGCTTCTCAGTTCGGCGATGTAGTCGTTACTCTCGCTTCCGTGAAGCTGGGCTATATCGATAATGCCTTCATTCATGAGTTCCGCCACGAAGTTCACATCTTCGTTGACGAATACTCCCGCCGCCTTAATGCTCGGGTCCAGATGACTTTTCAGCTGCCTTGCTGTTTCCTTATCCACATATCGGTGACTGAAATCAGCAAAGACAAAGCCGATGTAATCCGGGTGGAGTGCATTTGCCTTCTCAATATCTTCTTTTCTTTTTAAACCACAGATTTTTATCTTCATTACATTTCACTTAAATACTTTTTAACTCTCGGATGAGAGTTGACTTGTCGTGGCATCTCATCAGCATTTCTCCGATGAGGACCGCGTCGGTGCCGTTCTCCTTGAGGACCTTTACGTCTTCCGGCTTTTCGATTCCGCTTTCCGATACGAAGATGATGTCCGACGGAACCATCTCGCGAAGTCTCACGCTGTTGGTGATGTCCACCGTGAAGTCCTTCAGGTTGCGGTTGTTGACGCCGACGATCCTTGCGCCCGCTGCGAGGCATCGCTTAACTTCTTCTGCATCGTGGGCTTCGAAGAGTGATGAAAGTCCCAGTGTGTCGGCCAGCTCGGAGTAGCTCTTCAGTTCCTCATCGCTGAGGATTGCTGCGATAAGAAGTACCGCGGATGCACCCATGAGCTTTGCCTGATAGATCATGTAAGGATCGATGGTGAAGTCCTTTCTGAGGACCGGTATGCTGACCTTCTTCACGATCTCCTTCAGGTACTCGTCGCTGCCCCTGAACCTGTCCGGCTCGGTGAGGCAGGATATAGCGTCTGCGCCGCTGGCTTCGTAAGTCATGGCGATTCCCAGATACGGGAACTCCTCAACTATAACGCCCTTGGATGGGGAAGCCTTCTTTACCTCGGATATGATGGAGAGGCCAGGCTTCGAAAGCGCTGCTTCGAAAGGATAGTCGAACTCCTGCACTTCCATTTCACGTGCTGCAAGAAGCTCCGCGTCACGCTGAATGTCCTTCGGAGTGTACTGCTCCTTCTGTCTTTCTATTCTGTTTCGTGTTAACTGTGCTAACTCGTCAAGTATCATGGTAATCGTCCCCGTTTCCCAAATTATCTGTTGCTTACTTCAATAAACTTATTAAGGGTTTCGGTTGCTTTGCCGGAGGCGATGAGCTCTTTAGCAAGTTCGATGCCGGCTTCCATGGAGTCGGCTTTGCCGCCGATGTAGAGGGCTGCTCCTGCGTTGAGGAGGGTGGCATTTCTCTTAGGGCCCTGCTCTTCGCCGCTGAGGATGCGTCTTGTGATCTCAGCGTTCTCTGCAGGCTCGCCGCCTACCAGGTCTTCCTTCTTGCATGTCTCGAAACCGAAATCTTCAGGGCGGATAACTCTTGTTCTGTACCAGCCGTCCTTGATCTCGCAGATTGTTGTAGGTGAGCTGAGGGAGATCTCATCAAGCTTATCCTGTCCGTAAACTACCATTCCTCTCTTAACGCCCAGGTCTGCAAGAACCTGTGCAAGAGGCTCAACAAGGTACTCATCGTAAACACCGAGGAGCATCTGTGTCGGCCTTCCCGGATTTGTAAGAGGTCCGAGAATGTTGAATACTGTTCTGAATCCCAGCTCCTTACGGATAGCACCGACATACTTCATTGATGTGTGGTACTTCTGAGCAAAGAAGAAGCACATGCCCACTTCGTTAAGGAGCTCTATGCATTTCTCAGGATCCTGCTGAATGTTTACGCCGAGAGCCTCGAGGCAGTCAGCAGTTCCGCACTTTGAAGAAGCAGCTCTGTTACCGTGCTTTGCAACCTTCATTCCGCCTGCTGCGGCGATGAGTGCTGAAGTAGTGGAAATGTTGAAGCTCTGTGCGTTGTCTCCGCCGGTTCCCACGATCTCGAAAATGTCCATGCCTGTATTTACAGGGATCGCATGATCTCTCATAGCTGCGGCGCAGCCTGCGATCTCGTCCTTTGTCTCAGCCTTTGCGCTCTTTGTTGAAAGAGCCGAAAGAAATGCGGCGTTCTGTGTCGGTGTTGTCTCGCCGCTCATGATCTCATTCATTACTGTGTAGGCCTCATCGTATGTAAGGTCCTCTTTGTTAACGATTTTTGCGATTGCTTCCTTAATCATTTTTAATACCTCCGTAAATGCATTCAAGATTATTTAATCTTCGTAATAAAGTTTCTGAGTATTGTATTTCCTTCCGGTGTCAGGATCGATTCCGGATGGAACTGAAGTCCGTATACTTTGTTGGTGGCGTGCTTTACTGCCATTATTTCGCTGTCGTCGTCGGATACCGCGATGACTTTGAGGCAGTCCGGAATTGTTTCTTCCTTTGCAGCCAGTGAATGGTATCTTGCCACCTCGAGCTTATCCGAAAGCCCCTCGAAGATCACGTCCTTCTCTATGGAACAAACGGACTGCTTTCCGTGCATCAGTCGCTTTGCGTATGTAACGGTTGCGCCGTAAACTTCGCAGATTGCCTGATGTCCCAGACACACGCCCAGGATCGGGAACTTGTCGCCCAGCTCTCTTACCACATCCTCGCAGACGCCTGCGTCACACGGCTTTCCCGGTCCCGGTGAAAGGATGATGTGGGATGGGTTCAGGGCTTCGATCTCCTGTACCGAAAGCTCGTCATTTCTTACTACTTTAATGTCCGGCTCGATGCTGCCCACCAGCTGATACAGGTTATATGAAAAACTGTCGTAATTATCTATCAATAAAATCATATCTCTGTCTCCAATGCATTTATAACTGCTTTTGCCTTGTTGATACTTTCGATGAACTCTGTCTTCGGTACGGAGTCCGCTACGATTCCGGCGCCGCTTCTGACGAAGACTCTTCCGTTCTTTTTATATGCGATTCGGATTGCGATGCAGGTGTCCATGTTTCCTGTGAAATCGATGTATCCGATCGCTCCGCCGTAAATGCCTCGCTTGCAGTTCTCCAGCTCATCGATCAGCTGACATGCTCTGATCTTCGGTGCTCCGGAAAGGGTTCCCGCAGGAAGCACTGCCTCGATGGCATCCAGCGCATCCTTGTCGTCTCTGATCTCGCCCTTTACTGTGGAACCGATGTGCATGATGTGTGAGAACTTCAGCACATCCATGTATCTCTCAACCTCGACTGTGCCGAACTTGCTGACTCTGCCCAGATCATTTCTACCCAGGTCCACAAGCATGTTGTGCTCGGCCAGTTCCTTCTCGTCTGCCAGAAGCTCTTTCGTGAGAGCCTCATCCTCGGCAGGTGTTGCGCCTCTCGGTCTTGATCCTGCCAGCGGAAATGTATGAAGCACTCCGTTCTCAAGCTTTACCAGTGTCTCCGGTGAAGCTCCCGCAACTTCCACATCCGTTCCGGAGAAGTAGAACATGTAAGGTGATGGGTTAATGGTTCGGAGGGCTCTGTATGTATTAAGAAGGCTTCCTTCGAACGGAGCCGAAAGTCTGTTGGAAAGGACTATCTGGAAGATGTCTCCTTCGAAGATGTAATGCTTTCCTTTTTCAACCATTTCGCAGTACTCTTTTTCGTTGAAGATCGGCTCGAATTCTCCGAGTACCTTGCCCGGCTTATCTTCCGCTTTCTTGCCGTTCTGCAGGAGGTCTGCGATGCGCTCCAGTTCGTTCACGCAGCGATTGTATTCTGTGTCGATGTCCGCCAGCCTCGCATTTGCGATGAGCACTATCTTCTGACGAACGTTGTCGAAGGCGATGACTTTGTCGAAGAGCATCAGGTCCACGTCCTTGAACTCGTTCTCGTCGACGATGTCGTTCTTCAGCACCGGCTCGCTGTACTTCAGGTAGTCGTAGGAGAAGTAACCCACGAGGCCGCCGGTGAACGGTGGAAGGTAGCTCACCTTCGGGCTTCTGTACTGCGTCAGCACCTGTCTCAGGTACTCTGTCGGATTGTCTGTGTGAAATGTAATGTCGCCGGCCTTCATCTCTCCGTTGATGCAGCTGATCTCCAGCTTCGGCTCGAATCCGAGAAATGTATATCTGCCCCAGGTGTCGCTTTCCTGCGCCGACTCAAGCATGTAGGTGTGAGTCGATACGTTCTTCAGGATGCGGAGGGCTTCGATCGGTGTGATGAAGTCGCTGTAGATCTCGGTGCTGACCGGAGCTACAGTGTATGCGTCCTTGTCCAGTTTCTTAAGTTCTTCAAGTGTTGGTCTGATATTCATAAAATTTCTCCTTAAACAAAAGAAAACCTGTCCCACAGTTAATACAACTGCTGGGACAGGTTGAATAATCTAATCTACCTGCGGTGCCACCCTGCTTGGTGTGAATCACACCCTCTTAGCGCTTACTATCATAAGCCGAACTTTGATCACGGAGGTCCTTACTCCGTCTCCCATACTTTGATAAATCATTTCCGGTCGCCCTCTGAAGTCCATTCAACAAAACACTTAACATCGCAATCTCACCATCTGCGACTCTCTGTAAATAAGGAGGTCCTGCCTACTTACTCTTCATCCACGGTTTAACTGTGTACTAACATACCACCGAAAAAGGGGATGTGTCAACAATTTTTTTGTGGGAAACGGGGACCTCCGTCCCCACGTTCCAACTCCCCGGATATCAAAGTCCGGAGTAGTTCAGGAATACCAGTTTCATCTTCTCTTCGTCATGGACGTATGAGTAGCTGTGCTGTTTTCCCGTGTGGATCAATTCGCCGTCTTTATATACGAATAATGTGTTCTGCGGTACTTCCTCCCAGCCGCTTGGTCTGAGGGGATGAGTCGAGAAGATTACCGAGCCCGGCTTCTCGCTCTTATAAAGTGTTCCTTCTTCGTTTTTATGTACATAGAAATAATCGCCGTCGTAAAGCATCAGGTTCAGCTTATTTTCCGGTGCAAGTTTTTCGATGAGCTGCTCGATGAGCCTTATTCTCTCATTTGCATCAAAAGAATTCTGCTCTCGGATATAGTGCTTATTCACCTGATCCACTATATAAAGCAGTATCCTCTCGCTGTCCGTGGTGCCCGTCTGAATCTCGTGATAGGAATCTATCACCGGTGACTCGAATATGGTTCCGTTATGGGCCAGGACCCACACTCTTCCGGCTTCGTCACGCTTGGTGAAAGGATGGGTGTTGTCAAAGTTGACATCACCGATGGTAGCCCTTCTGATATGCGCTATGAACCTGGATGTCTCGATGCGCCCGGTGAGTCTGCTCTTCAAGTACTGGCTGTCGATGGCCCTTACGGGTTCCTTTTCCACGGATACAAAATTATCGTCCAGAAACGCCAGTCCCCATCCGTTCCTATGCTCGACACTATGTTCAAAGAATGTTTTAAGCAGGCTGTTTATCTTTATTTTTCTGTTCGCTGTTACTCCAAAAAGCTCGCACACCCTTCAAATACTCCCTGTCTTCTTTTCCGAGAGCCAAATCCGCCAAGCTGTACAAATGCTCGGCCCACTCTCCTGCTGTTCTTCCGTTATATATTTCCGCATCAAAGCCGTCACGCTCGATTGCCTCTACGGCCTGCTGGATAGTCTTTACATCATTTACATCCGACAGAATCTCATCCAGAAGATTCAGATTCTTTTCGGAATATACAAGTCCCTTGATAAGCGCCACATAGCCCAGCGCTTTATCGAGAGGCACGCTGTCCGCAACTCTTATCTCGATGTACTTCTTAACTCTGAAATGAAAGAATCCCATGGACATGAAATGCTCGATCAGACGTTTTCTGCGGCCTGCGCTGAGATTGTCCCAGTTGATTACATTTCCCTCTATAAGATCTCTTGCGGTATTGCTGCCCACATCTCTTGTCTCGCCCTCATCCGTAAGTAAAATGAGCGGCGTGCCTGCGATCACCTCGGCCATTTTGTCGTACCCGAAATCCGCGTCGAGAGAATGCGGCACGAAGCCGGTTCTCGCCGGATCCAGATCATCCCACTGCTGGGTTCTGAAAAGATGCGGCTTATCCTCCGCGCCCGAAAGTGTGGACGTCGCGTCGGTCTTATTTTCCATCATGATCATGAAGACAGGCGCAATCTTCTCAAGCACGGTAAGCTTTTTCACCATATCTTCCTCGGACTTGTAATCAATGGAAACCTGAGCGGAGCCCGAAGCTCTCATCATGTACTTGCCGTACTTGCCGCTCTTCTTGAAATACTCATCCATATATTTATAGCGCTTCTTCGGCGAAAGCGGTATGTCGTCCGGCGTGATGGCACCGGTCTCAACCAGCGGAAGGTTGCCCTTGGTCTCAAAATGATACCCCTTCTTCGCGAAAATAGGATCCCATATGCTGCGGAACTCCCTGTAGATTCCTTCTATGGTCTTAAGATCAGAATACGGATTGATGCTTATTTCGAACTGACACGAAGGCTCAAGGCTGGTGGAATATTCACCTGTATAGTAACCCACCGGAAAATGATCCATATAAATGATCTCAGCCCCCAGTTCTCTTCCGACCTTGTCGATAAGCTCCGATATCTCGTGGAACCCAATCTGAACACCTTCATCATTGATAATGAAATGCTCTATCTCAAGTCCCAGATTAGTATCATCGGATTCACCTGTTCTGATGTACTCTGAAATTTCGTCTAAATAGCTCATAAGCATTTCTCCCTATATAATACTGTACCAACGGGTTTCGATATTGGGACATATTATAAAGGGTATTCGCCTACTATGTCAATAGGTGGTTTATGGGAAACGGGGACGGAGGTCAAGTATTCAAAATGAATACTTGACCTCCGTCCCCGTTTCCCATTTTGACTACTTAACCTCCGTCCCCGGAGTGTCATTTTATTCTACATCCTGAAGTGCTGCGTAGTTTTCCTCGCCTGTTCTGATCTTAACTACCTTGCTTACAGGGTATACAAAGATCTTACCATCACCGATCTTACCGGTGTAAAGTGTCTTCTTAGCTGTTTCGATTACGCTGTCTACAGGGATACCGCTTACTACTACTTCAAGCTTGATCTTTGGAAGGAGTGTCATATCCATTTCAACTCCACGGTATTTCTCGCCTGTACCCTTCTGGATACCGCAACCGCTGACCTGTGTAACTGTGATACCTGTAACACCGAGGTTGTTGAGTGCTCTCTTGATCTTGTCGTATCTTGAAAGCTTTGTGATAATAACGACCTTGTTGATTCCTGTGTCAGGGATAACGCCTGCTGCCTGCATTTCTGCCGCTGCATTTACTACAGGAACAGAAGCCTTCTTCTGAGCCTCGCTTGCTGAGTCATAATCAGCAACACCGAGATTTGTATTTTCATTTTCGCTCATCATAGCACTTGACATATCAACGATACTGAATCCTGAATAAGCTGATGCAAGACCATGCTCTGTTGAGTCGAGACCTTCGATTTCTTCTTCCTCTGAAACTCTGAGACCGAAGATAGCCTTAATGATTGCGAATACAATTATCATTGTTACTACTGTCCATGCTGCAACT
>CACZHN010000113.1 GCA_902780985.1 uncultured Lachnospiraceae bacterium
ACGGATCTTGCGGTAGCCACGGTGATGGCCGCCCCCCTTGCAATAAGACCATTGATGATGCTAAGGGAATTATCGGAGATACTCTTATCGTTTCTCATAAGAGTTCCGTCCAGGTCCGTTACATATAAAGTATTATATGCATCGAAAAGTGACTTATATCTGTCGTTATGAGTCTTGATGGAAAAATCCGAACGGACGTATTCCAGAAGTCCCGTTCTATCTACCCATTTATACTCCACGGTCTCGCCTTCCTGAAGCCTGACCGAATCTTTATCCCCGTCCACAAGAGCGAGATAGGAATAGAACATGCTGTGACTGGGTTCCCTGAAGGTATGACTCACAAGCTTAAAGCTCAGTGCCGTAAGTCCCGTCTCTTCCTCCAGTTCTCTCTTTGCCGCCGTCTCCGGATTTTCTCCGGCCACCGCCGCTCCGCCTGCGCTGGCTTCCCAGTATCCCGGATATACATCCTTACTCATATCTCTTTTTGTAAGCAGAAAAGTTCCGTCGGTATGCTGAACCAGAATATCCACCACCATGTGATATCTTCCTTCCGGGATCAGCTTATAATTCCCGAACTTTCTCTCCCAGGTCTCCCCTGTTCTGTTGCCCTGTCTGTCGTATAAATCCCAAAGTTCCATCATCATGCTCCGATTCTCAGTTCATAGCCGCTTCAATAAGTTTTTTAATATGTATCTCCACCGTATCCAGACACGGAAGCGGAGTATTATCCGGATTCAGAATAAGCGGAAGCTCCGTACATCCGAGGATGATTGCTTCGATTCCCTGCTCATCCTTCATCTTGTTGATTATATCCAGGAACTCGGCCAGTGTGGATTCCTTTACAATTCCCATTTCCAGCTCTTCTAAAATCCTTTTGGCAATCAGCTCCCTGTCTTCCTTTTCCGGAATAAAAACTTCGATACCGGCATCCAGCATATCCTTCTTCATGAAGTCCTGCTCCATGGTAAAGATGGTTCCCAGAAGACCGACCTTTTTATAACCTTGAGCTAATACCTCGTCTCTTACTAACTTCGGAATACTCATAAGCTTTGCCTGAGTCTTTGCCTGCACTTTATCGAAAACCACATGCATGGTTCCCGCGGTAAGAGATATCACTTCCGCTCCGCCCTTGTATAAGCTGTTTACCTTCTCCGCCAGATAGTCCGCGAGTTCCTCGTACTCCGCGTTAGATACATATCCCCAGGCTCTTCTGAAGTTTACACTTTCGATGGCAATGTCCGGCATAGCCTGCCCGCCTGTCAGCTTATCAATACGACCGTTAAGTTCTTTATAATACATGAGGGTGGACTCAGGTCCCGTTCCTCCTACCAATCCTATCTTCTTCAAGTCACTCTTTCTCCTGTCTTAAAATCGAAAAGTACATCCTTCCTTCATATTCTCCGTCTATACAGAAATAATCACGAAGGGTTCCTTCGTACTCAAAATCACATTTTTCTATAACCCGCTTTGATTTGATATTAGACGGTCTCACACATATCTGAACCTTGTGGAAGCCGATCTTATCAAAGCCGTAATCGATTATTGCTTTTGTTGCTTCGGTAGCATAACCCTTTCCCTGATATGCGGTACCGATACAGTACTCGATCTCACCGAAATGATTATTGGAGTCTACTAAAAAGTATGCTGCCTGACCGATGCATTCTCCCGACTCTTTTTCGATGATCGCCCATCTGTAAAAGAATCCCGATCTGTATCCGCCGATATACTGATCCAGAAGTCCCTTCACGGCTTCGGGAGTCTTATATGACGGCTCTCCGTACATGCTCTGAACCTCGTCCAGTCCTGCCCAGTTCCTACGCATGGAGTCGGCATCGTCGTAGGTGAACTGTCTTAAGATCAGTCGTTCTGTCTCTATCTCAAGAGTTCCGCAAGGCTCGATACCCTTTACAGGATCAGCCTCATCCTTCTTACTCTCTCTGATGATCTTCACCGCGTCTTCCACCGATACGCAGGCTGCATATCTTTCAGGCCACATGAATTCATTGTAGAATCTGTAAGCGGTTTCCGCGTTCATATAGTCATTCGCAGTAGTGGAATTGCAGTATGCCGGAACTATCATCTCAAAGCCGTGTTCAAAGCCGCTCTTCACCGTGGCATCTATACAGAAGTCGGTCTGAAGTCCCACTGTTATAACCTTCTTTATGCCCTTCATATTAAGGTACTTTAAAAGTCCCGTTGATTCGTTAAAAGAGCTGTTTACGCTCTTATCGAAGATCTTCTCGCCTTCCTTCGGTGCAAAGCCTTCGTATATCTCAAATGCTTCGTCTCCCACGGAAAATCCCGTACCCGGACCGTCATCATGTCTTACAAAGACTACTTCCACACCGCTTTTTCTTGCTTCGTCAATCAGTGTTGTTATTCCCTCTGTCAGCTTTTCAAATCCGAAAAGCTTATCATTTGTAATTCCCTTCTGTGTATCCACTACAAGAAGTACTGTTCCTTCACTCATTGTACTTTTAACCTTTCTTATTTATTTCATCAGCTTTGCTTTCAGTTTTGCCTGAAGCTCCGCCGATATTCCCATACTTTCAAGGTACCCTTCCACGCTGCCGAACTTATCCAGGAAAAGCTTCATAAAGTCCTGAATGTACGACTCTCTCGGGATAACGATATTGATATCGATCTCCGGATGATGGATCTCCACCAGTTTGAATCTGGCTTTGTTATATACCTTGGAAAGCATGTAGTCATCCGTTATCTCTTCTTCCTTAACTCCGCACAGCATAAGGAGTATGGCCGATACGACTCCGGTCCTGTCCTTGCCCGCCGCACAGTTATACATGACTCCCGTTTCGGCCTCCGCTATGGTGGTAAAGATATCTTTCATCGCCGGCGAACAGGCGATATTTATATAGCTTCCCGGCACCGCTTCGATGGATTCCGGAACCTTGCTTCCCTCTTCCACCGGGAAGTTGTAATAGGTAAATCCCTCAACGTTCATAAAGCCGCTGGGTTTAAGCTTCACATCATTTTCATCTCTCATATCGATGATGGTTGTCACACCGTTCTTTTTGAGAAACTCAAAATCATTCTCACTCGGCCAGCCCTGTCTGTCGCTTCTGTAGATCCTGTTGAAATGCGTTCTTTCCCCCGACTCGCACAGGCGTCCGCCCAGATCTCTTGTATTCAGGGTTGTCTCCAGCAGACTCTTGGAGTTTTCGTCATCTTCGAGAATTGTAATTATCTCCAGCAGATCATCCGCGATAAATGTAGGAAGCTCGTCGTCATTTGTAATCTTCCACATTCCTCCGAAGCCCTGTCTGATCCAAATGGTCCTCATACCTATCGCTTTCGCCGGAAGGATATCGTTATCGATCCTGTCTCCGATCATAAATGCATTTTCTGCTTCACATCCCGCTCTCTCCAGCGCGATCTCGAATATCCTCTTTGAAGGCTTTGCCACGCCTTCCTCCGCCGATGCTATCACAAGATCTATGTACTGTCCGATCCCGAAAGCTTCCATTCTGTCTGCGGTTCCGGGATACTGGTTTGCGATGATTCCGATCTTATATTTCTTGCTGAGGGTTTCCAGCAGTTCTTTCGTATCCTTATACAGAATCTCAAGTTCCGAATGCCACTTCGGAATGACCACGTCAAATTCATTTGCGGCTCCCAGATCCCCTCTTTTGTTCTGCCTGTAAAGGTTCAGCGCAAATTCCTCAACCTCATCCGCAGAAGCACCCGATACCTCGGCGATCTTTGCAAATCTCTGCTTATAACACTCCGTCTCATCTACCAGTGTGGAACCCACATCAAAAAACAACCATTCTGCCTTGCCCAATTCCGTCTCTCCTTAATGTTATAATGTAACCTTTCCCGCCAGAATATCCTTATAGTCCGCCAGATTCTTTCTCAGAAGTGTCGGTATATCCAGACCGTACGGACATCTGGTCTTGCAGAGTCCGCAGTCAACGCACTGTTCGATCTGCATCATATTTGCCTGCCACTCTTCCGACAGATAATCCGCAGAAGGTGCACGTCTTATAAGCTGTGACATTCTCGCACAATTATTGATCTTTATTCCCACGGTACAAGGCGCGCAGTATCCGCATCCGCGGCAGAAGTCACCCATAAGCGCCTGTCGGTCTTCCTCTATAAACTTTGCGATCTCGTCCGTCATCTTCACTTCGTTATCAAAGAAGCTGAGCCACTGTGCCAGTTCCTCTTCTCTCTGGATACCCCAGATAGGAAGGGCATTATACTGGCTCATAAATGCCATGCAGGCCGTGCTGTTTGTAAGCAGTCCGCCTGACAGTCCCTTCATGGCTATAAAGCCCATATCGGCCTTCTCCGTGGCCTGTACCAGCTTTATATCCCTGTCGGTGGCAAGATAGCAGAACGGGAACTGCAGCGTCTCGTAGAGGCCGCTTTCCACGATCTCTTCCGCAACTCCGATAAGGTGTGCGGTGATTCCGATATGTCTGATCTTGCCCTGCTTCTTCGCTTCTGCCATGGCCTCGTACATTCCGGTTCCGTCTCCCGGCTTATAGCACTGCGGCACACAGTGGAACTGATATATGTCCAGATAATCCGTTCTCAGATTTTTGAGAGTAGTCTCCAGATCTTCCCAAAACTTCTCAGGAGTTTTAGCCATAGTCTTGGAGGAAATGTATACCTTGTCACGCATTCCCTCGAAGGCTTCGCCCATCTTGATCTCGCTGTCGGAATAAGCTCTGGCGGTATCGAAAAATCTCATACCTCCGTCATAAGCTCCCCTCAGCAGTTTCACTGCCATATTGATATCGACTCTCTGTATCGGCAGCGCGCCGAATGCATTCTGCGGAACCCTGATGCCGGTCTTTCCCAATACTATCTCTCTCATACTCGGTACCTCGTATCTTTCTTAAAACAAACTCTCAAGATAATCGGCTATTCCGTCCTCGTCATTTGATCCTATGGTGATATC
This sequence comes from uncultured Lachnospiraceae bacterium, assembly GCA_902780985.1. The sequence continues at coordinate 4,928 of CACZHN010000113.1, forward strand.
CGCCGCGTCCTTAACCGCCTGCTGTGCATTTCCCATGGCAACTCCCGTACCGCACAGCTTCATGCTTCCGATATCAGCCATATCGTCTCCGAATGCAGTCACATTCTTCAGATCTATTCCCTTGCTGTCACAAAGCTTTGTGATAGCTGTTTCCTTTGTGATTCCCGCCTTTGTAACCTTGTACCAGTCACCGTCGGTGAAATGTATGCAGTCGCAGTCTCCCAGCTCGGCTTTCAGTTCTTCGGCCTTCTTCTCATCCGCGATTTCAAAACAGATCTTAAGTGACGGCTTACGGAAATCATTAAAGTCCGTTTCTATACTTCTGCCCCAGCTCTTTTCCAGTTCATCCTGAGGCGGGGTGAAGTTGCGGAAAAACTCCGCATCCTTATCGGTGGTGTCCACCGTTATGTTCAGGTCACCACAGACCTTCCTTGCCTTGGCGATGATCTCCGCGGTCTCGTCTCCGGTAAACTCCTCGACAACAGTCTGCTTACCGTTTACGGTTACCATGGCACCACCGCTGGATATGATTATATCAGGTGCAATACGGTCTATAAAAGAGCGGCTGTTGCTCTCGCTTCTTGATGTGGAAACTCCGATGAAGTATCCCTTTTCACGGGCTGTGAGCACTGCCGAAAGAGTCCTGTCGGAGATGGTCTTATCCGACTTAAGCAATGTTCCGTCCAGATCGAAAAGAAGCAGTTTTTTACTGTCCTTCAGCCAGCCCTTCTCTATTGCTCTATCCATGTTGTCGGATATCCATTCGTAAACACGTGGCATAAAGTCCTTTATAACCGCCATTCTTTTTTCCACCACCGCTCTGCTGGTACCGCTTTCCACCCAGGTGAATCCGTCGGTAAGAGTGTTGTGAAGGAAGGGCTGCAGTCTGTCCATGCATGCCGCATATTTTGCGTCTGCCGTCTCCATGGCATCAAACTCTTCCCAAAGACTTCTTATCATGGCTCCCTGTTCTTCCGGAAGCTGACTGAACAGTTTATCCGCCGCTTCGTTCTCACGCTCGGCCTTATCCTGATTTCCTTTTACATCATAGGCAAATGTATCCCCTGCGTAGATCTCGATAAGATCATGCACCACGCACATCTGTACCGCTCTGGATACATTTACGGGTTCCGATGCATATTCCTCAAAGAGCATGGACATAACGGCTATATGCCATGAATGCTCCGCATCGTTTTCCCTGCGGCTCTTATCTATAAGAGAGGTTCGTCTGAAGATGGAGGTCATCTTATCGATCTCCGCAGTAAACTTAAGCTGCCGATCCAGTCTTATATTTCCGCTTGATAAAAAATCTTCGATTCCCATTTTGCTCTCCTTATCTGTAATTTTCCAAAAGCCACTTTGCTACGCTGTCTTCCCTGTTGCTGCCGATGATCCCCGTAGCCACGGCTTTTAATCCGTCCACTGCATTTTCCACTGCATAACATTCATCGGATATTTCGAACATCGGAATGTCGTTCAGGGCGTCACCGAAGGAGATCACTTTCGTACAGCCCCACATGTCTTTAAGCTTTTTGATAGCATTTGACTTGGACGCCTTTGAAGGCATGATCTCACACCAGTATTCGGGTCTGTATAACTCCTGCTGTAGGGTGCAGCGGTATCTTTCGTCTTCGGAAAAGATCTTATAGATAGGTTCCAGTTCTTCCTTCTCGCCTATACAGGTAAAGTAGAACATCTCCCCCTCATAAAGAGCGTCGTTATCGGTTACGGAACGGAATCTCTTATCTCCCTTACGCTGACTCAGATAGCGCTTCACTCCCTCATTTTCATATTCCGGGATCCAGGATACTTTCTCTATTCCGTCTATAAAAGAATAAACCATGGGACTGATACCGTACTCCATAAGAGACTCCCTCACCTTGGCCCTTTCTTCTTCCGTAAAGTCTTCCTTGGAAAGAATCTCTCCCGTGGAAGGCTGAATGATAAATGCACCGTTATATGCAATGATCGGAATATTGGTCGATAGCCCCTGAGTAACCTTTGATGCCGAAACCAGCGATCTGGCGGTGGCATAGGTAAAGAGCATTCCCTTATCCACCAGCCCGTTGATGGTATCGGAACTGAAAGGCGTTACTTCATCCGATTCATTCAGTAACGTGCCGTCTAGGTCGGTAACATACAGTATCTTTTCCATGATTCTCCCCTCGATAATCCGCTTATAAATTTAATTCGTAAAATATTATGGTCATCTTGTCGTTGATTATCTCTTCGCCGCCTACTCTTACGAAGCCGCATTTTTCATAGAGATGGCAGTTGCCTTTTTCCTGAAGGATCGTGTCCAGTTTCCATTTTTTGATCTCCGGATTCATATCAAAAGCCTTCATGATCGCAGCATATGCGATGCCCTGATTCTGATATTCCGGAAGTATAAATATCGGACTGATGTAGTAGGTTTCTTTATCATTTACATCTCTTGTTCCGATGTTGACAGCACCTACTCTTACTCCGTCCTTTACGATGAAGAAGTACTTTCTTCCCGGTGCTTTCGCTCTGTTTCGTATTCTCTCAACAGTCTCTATCGCCGGCGACATATCGTCATGATATTTCTCGTAAAGAGGCATGAAACATTCAACCTGCATCTTATGAAGCAGCTCTATATCCTCATCCTTTACTTCCTCGAATTCAATGGTGGGATAGGTTCTCTCGAAGTTCATGCTCATTTACTTATCCCCCTTAACGTAATAGTATGTATAAACCTTTTCAAATCCCAGCTTCTTATAAAGATTCATAGCCACGGGATTGCTCTGCATAACCTGAAGATATGAATAGTCCGCGCCGCAGTCTTTCGATATAAGCACCGCTGCCCTGCAGAGCTTTTCACCCAGTCCCCTGCCTCTTAAACTCTTATCCACTACCACGTTATGCAGCAGGCTGAAACCTTCTTCGATGGCCAGAGAAGCCAGTGCAGCAATTTTGCCGTCTTGCATAACCTTGATATAAACCTTTTCCGAGGCAACCTTTGCGTGGATCTTCTTGCACAGTTCCCTGTTATGCTCATCGTTAAGCTCTTCGAATTCGAAATACGGCTCGAACCAGTCTTCCGGTTCCGCACCGTATACCACATCCTTCAGGATTTCTTCCCTGTCCCAGGCAGTATTCACATCACTGAGTTCCAATGTCATTACATCCGTAGGACGTATCACCTGATAACCTCTCTGCAGCAGTAAGTCCACCAGTTCCGTATCGGCTTCTGTCAGTTTAAACAT
>CACZHN010000114.1 GCA_902780985.1 uncultured Lachnospiraceae bacterium
GTGACTTAATCAGCAAGATTAGTCTACCTTCGGAAGAGTTGCGAAAGACTTAGCGAGCTCCTCGTCTGTAGGAATGTAATCGCTCATCTCGCGATCATTGTACTTCTGGTATGCCACCATATCGAAGTAACCTGTACCTGTAAGACCGAATACGATATTCTTCTCCTCGCCTGTTTCCTTGCACTTAAGAGCTTCATCGATAGCAACTCTGATTGCATGGCTTGACTCAGGAGCAGGAAGGATACCTTCAACTCTTGCGAACATTTCAGCTGCTTCGAATACGCTTGTCTGCTCAACGCTTCTTGCCTTGAGAAGACCCTGATCGTAAAGCTCTGAAACAACGCTGCTCATTCCGTGATATCTGAGACCACCTGCATGGTTAGCTGATGGGATGAATCCGCTTCCGAGTGTGTACATCTTAGCAAGAGGACAAACCTTACCTGTATCACAGAAGTCATAAGCATACTTACCTCTTGTAAGACTTGGGCAGGATGCAGGCTCAACTGCGATGATCTCGTAATCTGCCTCTCCGCGAAGCATTTCACCTGCGAATGGGGAGATAAGACCACCAAGGTTAGATCCGCCGCCGGCACATCCGATGATCGTGTCAGCCTTGATGCCGTACTTATCAAGAGCTGTCTTTGTCTCAAGACCGATTACTGACTGATGAAGGAGAACCTGAGACAGAACGGAACCGAGAACATAACGGTAACCTTCCTGTGTTGTTGCTGCTTCAACAGCTTCAGAAATAGCACATCCGAGACTTCCTGTTGTACCAGGGAACTCGGCATTGATCTTCTTACCGATCTCTGTATTCATTGACGGTGAAGGTGTAACCTGAGCACCGTAAGTTCTCATAACCTCACGTCTGAAAGGCTTCTGCTCGTATGAAACCTTAACCATGTATACCTGGCAGTCCAGGTCGAAATATGAACAAGCCATTGAAAGAGCTGTTCCCCACTGACCTGCACCGGTCTCTGTGGTAACACCCTTAAGTCCCTGCTTCTTAGCATAGTATGCCTGAGCGATAGCAGAGTTAAGCTTGTGGCTGCCCGATGTATTGTTACCCTCGAACTTGTAGTAAATGTGAGCAGGTGTGCCAAGCTTCTTCTCAAGGCAGTATGCTCTTACAAGCGGTGATGGGCGGTACATTTTATAGAAATTTCTGATCTCTTCAGGAATATCGAAATATGGTGTTGTATCATCCAGCTCCTGCTTAGCAAGCTCTTCACAGAAAATAGGTGAAAGCTCTTCAAGTGTGATAGGCTGAAGAGTACCCGGATTAAGGATCGGAGCCGGCTTCTTCTTCATGTCTGCGCGAACGTTATACCACTGCTTCGGCATTTCGTTCTCTTCAAGATAAATCTTATAAGGAATCTCGTTCATAATTAACCTCCGTAGAACATATATATTTCGAGCATCTAAAACTACCCCAATGCCCGTCAACTGAGCAATATTTTACCACTTGAGGCCGTATTCATCAATAAAAAACACGGTGGTCGGAAATGTATAAATATGTTAAACTGATTATGTTCGGCCTTGGCCGGGTAAGAATTAATCTAAAGGGGAAAATATAATGGCAAATCCATATTTACCAAAATGGGAATATATACCGGACGGAGAACCGAGAGTGTTCGGAGACAGAGTATATATCTACGGTTCACATGACAAAGCAGGCAACGGAGAATTCTGTGACGGCGTACTTAAATGCTGGAGCGCTCCTGTAACAAATCCGAATGAGTGGGTTTGTCACGGCGACATATTCAGAGTTGCTGATACAAGAGATCATAAGTCGGATACAGACTATACGGAACCTACATCAAAGCTCTTTGCACCTGACGTTGTGGAGAAGGACGGAAAGTACTATCTCTATGCGTATATCGAGAACAAGAAGGGCTGCGTAGCTGTAAGCGAGAAGCCTGAGGGACCGTTCAAGTTCCTGTCCACATATACCGGAAAGCTTCCTGAGGGAGCATTTAACGACGGCATATTCATCGATCCGGGCGTACTGGTTGATGATGACGGCAAGGTATACATTTACTGCGGATTCCTTAAGTCGGAAATGGCTGAGATCAATCCGGACAACATGTATGAAGTTATCGAAGGAAGCGTTGCTCAGGACTTCATTCCTTGCGAGCCTCGTCCTGAGGATGGTTTCGACGAGAAGGATAAGCTGTTCTTCGAAGCTGCATCACCGAGAAAAGTCGGCGATACATATTATATGATCTATTCACCGAACGATTGTCCTAAGCTTGCTTACGCAACATCAGACAGTCCTAAGGGACCTTTCAAGTTCAGAGGTTACATCATCGACAGCGGCGTGGATTATCCGGGCGGAAACGACCATGGTTCCATCATGAACGTAAACGGCCAGTGGTATATTTTCTATCACAGAATGACCAACGGAACCATTATGTCCAGACGCGGATGTGTAGAGAAGATTGAGATCCTTCCTGACGGAACAATCCCTATGGTTGAGACCACATGTCTCGGATTCGAGGATTCACTGAACCCTTATCAGATAACGGATGCGGACCTTGCATGCGTTCTGACAGGCGGTGCATTTATTACAGAGAGAAATGTATTCTCACGTCTTATAAGAAACATTACAGCCGAGACTATCATCGGTTACAGATATTTCGATTTCGGCGACGACTTCGGAAGCAAGACTATGGAATTTGCTGCAAAGGTTCGCGGTATGGGAACAAACTGCAGAATGAATATATATATCGACGGCGTTGATTCCGCAGACAAGCTTGAGACATGCAAGACTGTCGGAAAGAAGATCGGAAGCATCGAGATCGGACATGATGACGAAGTTATAACAACAGTTGTTGAAGCTGTTACCGGACGTCATGCGGTTTACTTTACATTTGAGACTGACTACAGCGGATGGATGGCTGATTACTTCAAGGGAAGAGGCCTCTTCGAACTTGAGAGCTTTGTATTCATGAAATAACAGGAAGACCACTTGTCTTTCGGGATAAGTGGTCTTTTTTGTACATTTCCGTGCACATTTACCTATTTTCAAAGGAGGACAGCAGGATGATAACAGAAACATTTGACAACAAGTCGGAAGCAATAATCAATCCGCAGAGAAAAGCAGACGCGGTAAAGGTGGATGTATGTATCGTTACATTTTCTCATGAGATCGAGAAGTATGTGGCAGAGAATTATGCATCCGGAGAAATCGGTGCATTATGGTGTGCATCGGGTAAGACACCGATTTATCTGATCGAGAAGGATAATAAGCGAATTGCATTTTTCAGAACCTACGTGGGAGCTCCGATCACGACTGCCCTTATTGAAGATACATTATCGGAACTTGATTGCGAGAAATATGTGCTGTTCGGCGGTGCGGGATGCCTGAATAAAGAGATCGCTCATGGAAAAGTTATGGTTCCGACAGCCGCATACCGAGATGAGGGAACGTCATACCACTACGCTCCGGCATCGGATTATATCGACATTCCGAACGGCAAGAAGGTTGCCGAGTTCATGGAGGAATACAAGATCCCGTATGTGCTCGGAAAAACCTGGACGACGGATTCCTTCTATCGCGAGACCAGAAACAATTTCGAGAAGAGAAAAGCGGACGGATGCATCTCGGTTGAAATGGAAAGCGCGGGAGTGCAGGCTATGTGCACCTTCAGAAATCTGGACCTCTATGTGTTCTTTACAAGCGGGGATCTTCTGGATGCACCGGAATGGGATTCGCGTTTTGAAACAAATAATGATAAGGGCCAGCATGATCCGGGACATTTCAGGATTGCACTGGAACTGGCAGCTTATGTAGCATAATGAAAGAAGATGGGCTATGACATTTAATCGTATTGAGATCAAAGACGGGGAGGCCGTAAAGGACCTTCCCGAGCTGGAACTGTATTTTAATACCAATGAAGGCGGGCTTCTGCACTACTATGAGCCGGAACCGGGACTGTTTGCGGTGGAAAGCCCTATGGTCATAGAGAGGGCGCTGGCAGACGGATATATCCCAGAGTCATTCGTGATGATCGATTCCCTTGCAGAAGAAATGTGTGAGAAGTTTAAAGGACTGATCCGCGAAGACTGCGACAAGGAAATCCCCGTATACGTGGGAGATTACGAGACCATAGCCGGTATGACGGGAGTGAATATAACCCGCGGAGTATTGGCGATGATGAGAAGAAGAGAGAGTCCGGCACTGGCAGATGTCATAAGGGATTGCAGAAGGATCGCGGTATTCGACGACGTGGAGAATCCGACAAATGTAGGAGCCATGTTCAGATCCGCGGCAGCTTTGGGAATAGAAGCGGTCATACTTACGGGGGCATCAAGTGATCCGCTGTACAGACGTGCTTCAAGAGTCAGTGTGGGTACGGTATTTCAGGTCCCTTGGATAAAGCTTGGTAAGAAGGACAGAAAGATGCTGGGACCGGGAACAGCGGGATATGTCAGGGCACTGCATGAAGCAGGCTTTAAGACCGCAGCCATGGCGCTTTCCGATAACTCGGTAAATATCGATGACCCAAGGATCAAGGCCGAAGAGAAACTGGCCATAATCCTGGGAAATGAAGGCTTCGGTCTTTCGGATGAAGTTATCGAAGAAAGTGATTACGTAGTAAAGATTCCTATGAAGCATAACGTGGACTCATTAAATGTTGCAGCCGCATGTTCGATAGTTTTCTGGGAGGTTATGAAGGGATGAGGATTGCCGCATATCAGTTTGGCGTAACGGGAAATGTATGTCAGAACATGAATACCATACGAAATGCAATCGAGCAGGCAGAAAAACAGGATGTTAAGCTGCTTGTTTTTCCCGAGTGCGCCCTGTCGGGATATCCGCCGAGAGATATGGGCAGGCCGGAAGATATAGATGACGAAGCGGTCGGAAATGCATTTTCCTTTATCAAAGAAATGTCGGACAGAACGGGCATCGCCGTAATTGTCGGATCAATCGCACATGAGACCGGATATTATAACAGAGCATATGTATTCCGTCCCGGAGAAGAACCGGTGTGGTACGGTAAAAGAGCTCTTTACGGCTGGGATGAAGAAAACTTCCTTCCGGGCACGGAGGACGGAGTTTTAGATATCGGAGATTGTAAGATCGGAATAAGAATCTGCTATGAGATAAGATTTCCGGAGTATTTCAGAGAGCTTTATAAAAAGCATACCGACATGAATATAGTGCTTTTCAACGATGCCGCGGATGAGGAAAATGCCGAGAGATACGGTATCATAAAGAGCCATCTCATAACCAGAGCGGTAGAAAACGCAACACCGTTTTTATCGGTAAATACAACGGTTCCATATCAGACAGCACCTACATGTTTCATAGATGCATCGGGAAAAGTGATTGCGGAATGCGTAGCCGGCAAAGAGGAAATGCTGATAGTCGAGTTTGAGAAAAAAGATCCGAGTTTCGGAGAAATCGGAAGGATAAAAGAATCCGACCGATTACTGGGAATAGAGTAGATCGGAATTTCAGGAGGTACAGGATATGCCGCTTGTAAGAGTAGATATGATAAGGGGAAAAAGCCCTGAATATAAAAAGCAGGTTCTGGAGATAATTCATAAAGGTCTTATAGAATCTTTGGGAATAGAAGACTGGGACAGATTTCAGAGGATAATCGAAATTCCGAAAGAGGACTTCGAAGTTCCGGAAGGAAAGACGGAGAACTTTATGATCATAGAGTTTACGCTGTTCCCGGGCAGGACAAAGGAACAAAAGAAGAAGGTCATTGAGATCGTAACCGAGAATCTGAATAAGCGGTTAGGCATAAACAAAACAGACGTGTTTATCATTATAAATGAGCCGCCTTTAGAGAACTGGGGAATGGCCGGAAATCAGAAGGGATAACGAGCCTTCGGAGATGTGATGTAACTGCTGTAAGTGCCCTTGACAAGGGCGTTTTCGTATAATACAATTTGGTTTCAGAGAAAAATTAGTTTTGTATTTATAAAACAGATAAGAGGATGAGTTATTATGAATTATTATTTAGACATTCTTTCGAATATTATCGGTGATGCATTTGAGAAAGCAGGATTCTCAAGAGATTACGGTAAGGTGTTGGAATCAAACAGACCGGATCTTTGCGAATTTCAGTGTAACGGTGCACTTTCATGTGCAAAGCAGGCAAAGATGAATCCTATGGATATAGTTGAGAAAGTTTTGGCGGAAGTAGATAAAGCAACTTTTGTTCAGCTGGAAGGAGTAAGACCGGGATTTATAAATATGTCTGTTTCGGAAGAGCATCTGACAGGATATCTGAATCAGATTAAGAATGATGCAAAGTTCGGATTAAAAGAAGTTGAGAATCCGAAGACTATCGTTATAGATTACGGTGGACCGAATGCAGCAAAGCCGCTTCATGTAGGACATTTAAGACCAGCCGTTATCGGTGAGAGTATCAAGAGACTTGAGAGATTTATCGGTCATAAGGTTATAGGTGATGTTCATCTGGGCGACTGGGGAATGCCTATGGGTCTTATCATTGCCGAACTCAGTATAAGATATCCGGAGTGGATATATTTTGATGAAAGTTTTGAAGGCGAGTATCCTACAGAACCACCTGTAAGTATCAGGGAGTTGGAGGAAATCTATCCTTTTGCGAGCGCTAAGTCCAAAGAAGATGAGGAGTTTAAGAAGCTTGCCCTTAAATGTACAAAGGAACTTCAGGAGGGAAGAAGAGGTTTCAGAGCTCTTTGGAAGCATATGATAGATGTGTCAATTGCTGATCTTAAGGAGAGCTTTCAAAAGTTAGATGTTGAATTTGATCTCTGGTACGGAGAGGCATATTCTGATAAGTATATTCCGGACATGGTTCAGAAAATGAAAGATGACGGATATGCTTATATCAGTAATGGGGCTCTTGTAGTAGATGTAAAGCAAGATGATGATAAGAAGGAAATGCCTCCTTGCATTATCCTTAAGTCAGACGGTGCATCTCTTTATGAGACAACAGATATTGCTACAATCGTTCAGCGAGTTGAGGATTATAATCCGGACAGCATTCTTTATGTAGTAGATAAGCGTCAGGAGCTTCATTTTGAGCAGGTATTCAGATGTGCAAGAAAGACAAAGCTTGTCGGAGATGATACAGAGCTTAAGTTTATCGGATTCGGTACAATGAACGGCAAAGACGGAAAGCCTTTCAAGACAAGAGATGGACAGGTTATGCGTCTTAAGGATCTTTTTGATAATGTTGTTGAGTCGATGAAAGAGAAGATCAGTCAGAATGAAGATCTGTCTAAAGAACAGGCTGACAGCATAGCACAGATGGTAGGTCTTGCAGCAATCAAGTTCGGTGATCTTTCAAACCAGGCAAGCAAGGATTATATCTTTGATATAGACAGATTTACCTCATTTGAAGGAAAAACAGGACCGTATATTCTTTACACTATGGTAAGAATTAAGTCTATCCTCGCGAGATACGGAAAGAGCATAGACGAGATCAAAAACTATGAGCTTGTGCCTGCTAATCTTTCCAGCGAGAAGCAGCTTATGCTCCAGCTTTCAAAGTTTAATGCGGTTATCGAAAGTGCTGCAGCCGAATATGCACCTCATAAGATTTGCGGATATATGTATGATCTTACAAACTGCTTTAATTCTTTCTATCATGAGAAGAGAATTCTTGATGAGACCGATGAACAGTATCAGCAGGGTCTCATAGCTATGTCATATATGACATATGATATGCTCTCTCGTTGCGTTGACATTCTGGGATTTGATGTTCCTGAAAAAATGTAATGGAGTTCTATGGAGATAATTAGAAGACTTTTTGATAAAGCGTTGGTTTTAAAACTAAAAAACCGAACAGATAATCGCGGGCCTATGACGATAACCTATAATGGTGAATTTACGGAGAAATGCGGTTTTTCCGTAAATGAAACAAGGTGTTATACCATGTCGAAAAAAGGCACTTTCTTTGGAATACATTACCGCGAGGAATGCAGCCCGATGGATAAACTCGTTACTGTTATTAGGGGACGAGGCATGGATTATGTAGTAGATCTGAGACCCTATTCAGACACGTATCTGCAGTGGGAAAAAATCGAATTATCGGAAGATAATGCGCTGGCAGTTTTAGTACCGGCAGGCTTCGGACATGCGTTTCAATCG
>CACZHN010000115.1 GCA_902780985.1 uncultured Lachnospiraceae bacterium
GCAATCCATCTATAATATTACATAAATCATTTAAATCAATAATATCGTCAAAATTAATGCCAAGCTCTTGAAACTTTCTAAGAGTATCGTTATTAGGCTTATGTCTGTTTTTCTTCAATGCGACCAATAATATTTTTAGTGTCTTAAAAAGATTTTTATCTTTAAAACTTTTGAATGTTTCAATAATCTTTCCATTATCTTCCCTTGCTGTAACCTGATATGCGATTCCATTCTTCAAATCTCCAATATCTATATTTGGATAATTAGCTTTTTTGAAAATTTGATTAAAATTAATTAGGTTTATATCATAAATAATGTTGAGAATTCTTGCAAAGAAATTTTCACATGTTTTCGATAAATCATTTTTGCCATTTTTTGAAAGAACGTGCACTTCTGCTTCGAGTGTGATTAATTTCCTCGTAACATAATTGATGTATTCTTGGCTATTCATTTGTAATTTAAAGTTGATTTACAAACTCACGTCCGAAATAAAAATCTCCGTCGGCACGACGGGAATGCCAAGTTCTCTGGCCTTCGCCTGCTTCCCGATGTTGGCGAACTTGCCAGAAATGCTATTGTGAGGGCCAGTAATGAGAAAATCAATCTTCTTGCTGACGCTGCGTCCTGGCTGAATACAGCATTCCTGCATGATGTGTGGCAGACGCACTTCCTCGTCTTCCTTGCAGAATCCGGTCCAGAAGATGGTTTTGCCCGTATAGCGATTTACAGGCTTTAAGTTCTCAGTCGGCAGTACTGGAATCCGATGGATGGGCTCCTTACGGTTCTTTATCTCCGTAATCTTCTCTTTAAGCGGTTCCACCACTTTCTTCTTCACCGAGAAGTTCTCTCTGTAATCCACGAACATGGATTTCAGGGCTGAAGGTGTAAATCTTGTGAAAATGAAGGTCAGGCTTCGGTCTTTTGCGTCTTCTCCGAGATCCTGAATCTTACTCTTGAGTGCACGGTAGCGGACTATCACATGATACTCCTCTGCCAGCTTCTTAATCCTTACAACTACGTTGAAGGAATATACGACATCCAGAATGAATACTCCGTAGAACAGGCCCACAAAGAAACTGAAGGCCAGATTATCCGCCAGCCATAGCAGGCCCGCTTCTATTCTCGGATGCATTATCAGATAGTAAAATGCAGCCAGTGCATACCACAGCATCGAGAACAGCGGACATATAACACCTTTGATATTTCCCCAGTAAGGAGAATAATCCCAAAGCTGAAGGTGCATATGCACTATGAATATCATTCCCGTTACAAATTCTATAAATGTCATGGTGGCCGCCATGATCAGGAATACAAGCAGCTTATTCATAAGCGGATGTGCCGTTTCAAGTGCGGGTATTCTGATATGTGCCAGTCCGTACAGAAGTATAAGTCCCGTTCCGTAGATCGGGAGACACGGTCCCACCAGAAATCCCGGATTGGAAAACTTCTTCTTCAGCCTTTCTACCGGATCCAGATATCTTCTGAAGAAAAGCTCTATAAACCAACCGAATACGCTTCCTCCGGCAAAGAGCGTAAGAACTGCCAAAACATAATTCATCTCATTTCAACCGCCTACTTTATTTTCTCAACCGCTTCTTTCAGATCATCAACTATTTCCTGTACTCTTTCGTTGGTAATCTGATTAAAACTTCTGAGCGATCTTACAGGCATGTACTGAAGCATTGCATACATCATCGGATCAAGTCCCGAAAGATCTTCTCCGTCTGAATGCGAATACTGAGCAATCTCCTGCTTAAAGATACGGAGCACATCTTCTTTTAACGCATCGTTATTTAAGAGTTCTCCGATCTGAACATCCTTATCGATCACAGGTATAACCTGAGGATCTCCCTTAACATCAAGAGCCTGAGTCAGGACTATGTCTCTGGAAGACTTGCCTATCTCGATAACATACTCACCGCTTGCCGCATACCAGCCCGGAACTTCCTCATTGTACCATGCAAAGCTTCTCTTATCCAATTCAAAGCTTACGGTACCGGTCTCTCCCGGTGCCAGAGCTATCTTCTCAAATCCCTTAAGCTCGTGAACAGGTCTCTTTGCAGCCTTTGTATTATCGCCGACATAAAGCTGAACTATCTCTTTACCCGCAACGTCTCCCGTATTTGTAACATCAACAGTGACCGTGATCTTCTCGTCGGAGTTTATATCCACCGGTCCGCTGACAGGAGCACCGCCTACGGTAACCTTGAGATTACTGTAATCAAATGTTGTATATGAAAGTCCGAATCCGAACGGGAACAGGACGTCCATCTTCTTTGTATCGTAATATCTGTATCCTACGAATACGCCTTCGGCATAATCGCATTTATGATGTCCCGGATATGTAAGGAAGCTCGGATTATCCTCCAGCTTCAGTGGGAAGCTTTCGGCCAGCTTTCCGGATGGATTAACCTTTCCGTAAAGCACATTCATTACTGCTTCGCCGACACCTTCACCGCCGAGATACGCCTCAACTATACCGTCAACGTAATCTGCCCAAGGCATTTCCACCGGCGAACCGTTATGAAGCACAACAATCACAGGCTTTGAAAGTTTAAGCAGCTCATCTATAAGAATGTTCTGGCACTCCGGCAGTCTCATATTTTCTCTGTCGTAGCATTCACTCTCGTAGGAATCCGGAAGACCCGCAAATACTATGACCTTATCCGCATTCTTCGCTGTGTCCACTGCCTGCTGCTTCATTTCATCCGACATCCGGTCTCCGTCGTAAGGGAAACCTTCCGCATATGTATAGCTTCCGAATCCCTCGGCAACCGATACTGCGGATACGATGTTATGCGCATTTATATGGGAGCTTCCGCCGCCCTGGAATCTCGGATTCGCCGCGAATCCGCCGATTATGGCGATCTTCTCCTCAGCCTTTACAGGAAGCACGCCCTCGTTCTTCAGAAGGACGATACTCTCTTCCTCGGCATGAACGGCAATCTTATGATCCTTATCTCTGTCGAATACTTCTTCTCTCTTCTTGGAATGGTACTTCTCCATGAGGTTGAGTACATTTCTCACTGCCTTATCCAGATCGGCTTCGGCCAGCTTTCCGGTCTCAACGGCTTCAACGATCATCGCGTCGTTTACGCCTGCGCTGCCCGGCATTTCCAGATCCAGTCCTGCGGCAATGCCCTTGATTCGGTCGGATACCGCTCCCCAGTCGGACATGACCAGTCCGTCGTAGCCCCATTCGTCTCTCAGCACATCCGTGAGAAGCCATTTGTTCTCCGATGCGTAGGTGCCGTTGATCCTGTTGTAGGAGCACATGAGGGTCCATGGATTCGACTTCTTAACCGCCGTCTCGTAGCCCGTAAGATATATCTCGCGAAGAGTTCTCTCATCCATGTCGCTGGATGCATACATACGCTCGGTCTCCTGGCTGTTTGCCGCGAAATGCTTCAGGGATGTTCCCACATCCTGTGACTGCACGCCGTTTATGAGTGCCGCCGACATTTCACCTGCCACAACAGGATCCTCGGAAATGTATTCGAAATTTCTGCCGCATAAAGGTGATCTCTTGATGTTGATTCCCGGTCCCAGGATAACGGATACATTCTCCGCCTGGCACTCCTTACCGAGAGCCACACCTATCTCATACATAAGGTCTTTATCAAAACTGGACGCGGTAGCTGCCGAAGTAGGGAAACAAACCGCATCGATGGAATCATATATATCTTCCTGGCCCGGATCCTGCTTTCTGAGTCCGTAAGGGCCGTCGCTTACGAAGATCTCCGGCACGTCTTTACTCTCGATGGGACCTACCGTCCACATGCTGTTGCCCGACACGAGAGAAGCCTTCTCGGCAAGTGTCAGTTCCTTCATGATCTTATCAATATCCATAAGTAACCTCCTCATATCCTTTCCTACACCAAAGCATCTTTTAAGAGAAGTCTCGCATATGCCTCACCCATAGTGATCCCCGGCATAAACTTCGCTCCCGCATCAATAAGTCCCGCGGTGGTGCTGTATCTGAAATCCGCTTGAACCGGTGCCAGATAAACATCCACACCGCTCTTCCTGCATCTTTCGATAAATGCAGCCACCCGCTCCGAATCGGCAGTCCCCGAATGATATGTAAGATGCAGTACATGATCCACTCTGCCGATATCATAATTGTCGTAGTTTATTCCCACGTAAGGCTCTATCACAAGAACAGATTCCCTGAGAGGCTTCATCTTAAGCAGCGGCATTTCTCCGGTTTTGCCGCCGGAATACTCTTCATTTCCCCGGTCGATCTGACTTAAAGCCTCTTCGAAAGTCCGCATTCCCACACTGAAAAAGTCTTCCGAAAAGTCGCCGCACTTCAGAAGACTCACACCCTTGTGGAAATAAGTGACTCCGTCCATGTTCCTGTATACGGTAAATACCGGTCCCGCATTTACCTCGCCCGACTCCGTATGCTCCGAAAGAGCCGCTATATACTCCACGGATCTTATAAAGTTTTCTCCTCCGTTGGCCTCCGGATCATCCAGTATCCTCTGACTTGATACAAGTCCCACCGGGATCGGACAGCCTTCCATCACCACACCCAGAAGAGGTGCGGTAAGATGCAGTGTATCCGTACCGTGAGCTATCAGGATTCCGGAATAAGCCGAATAGTCCACCTGTCTCAATGTATCCATAAGTACGTTCCACTTTTCCACCGTCATGTTTTCACTGAGGGTGTCCAGCGGACGGATCACATCAAACTCCGTATCCTTCACCGGGCTGTCCGAATTTCTCAGAAGCTCCGTAAGGATGGGCGCCGCACGCCCCGCATCCGATGCGTTATGTCCCGTACTGTCACGGAAGGAACATATGGTTCCTCCCGTAAGTATAAGCAGTATCTTTTTCATATATTTTCGACTACTCTCTCCAGTAGCATACTACCGGAGTTCCTATCTCTGTATTATTAAACATTATCCTTGCCGATTCGTACGGAAGATTTACGCATCCGTGAGAACCGTTGGCATAGTATATATTTCCTCCGAAAGCATAGCGCCATGTGGCATCATGAAAGCCTATGCCTCGTACAAATCTCATCCAATAATCCACCGGAACAGGTTCCTCTCCGCCTCGAAGGATAGCTCCGCGCTGATGGATATTTATCTGGTATAATCCGGCCGGCGTGGACATTCCCGCCGTAACCTTACCGGACACGCAGTCCGAAGCCAGAACTTCACATCCGTTGACATAGAGATAAACCTTCTGATTCGTAAGGTCCACCTCGGCAAAGGAATCTCCGATATCGTTGATTCCGCCTGAGCCGATGCTGTAGGCATAGCCCTTATGATTAAACTCCGGCTCTCTTGTTACGGAAATGCCAGAAGTGATGTCATCGTATACTCTGGCAGCTTCACCCTCCAGATTGATCTCCCAGCCGTAATCCGTGGCAGGGATATTAACAATCTTTCCGTCGTGAGCCTTGAAAGTTCTCTCTTTATTATAGGTGTCGTGAGTTCTTGCAAACTCCTGAAGGATTCCGTCGATCTTGGTTCTGTCGAGGATGACCCTGTACATTTTATCTATGGTCATCATGTCGGCTATGTCTTCCGAAGTCACCACCGGAACCTTTGTCTCGCCGTACAGGTAGAAGACCTCCGCATGAAGGATATCATTTGCCCTGTCAACGCTCTGCTTTACGGAAGGCGAATCCACGGAAAGCGACGGATTGATATAGCAGCCTTCCTCTTCCACATCAAACTCTTTATCCATGACAGCCAAATGCGCCTCGAGGCACGCCTGAAACTTCTCAAGATCTATTAATGTTCCTTCATCTCCCGGAACCGCTTCGTACTCATTGTCCTTCAGCACGATCACGGGATTCTCCGGCTTCTTCATGATCTGCGGATCGAGTCTCTCGTCCTTCTGCATCACAGCACTTACCATATCACTGCTGAAGGATATGACCTTCTCGGCCTCGTAAGTCTCGGTCTTATCAAACCTGAACCAGAGATACGGATTCTGTGAAGCCATTATGCCGTCCAGACTCTCTTTTACATCCACATCCAGCTTGACCTCCGGCGCCTTCACCGTTGCTTCACCGTCTCTGTATCTGATCTTTATCTCATAATCTTTATAATCTTCTTTGATGAGTTCTGATGCTTCATCCACCGTCTTAAACGACATATCCTTGCCGTCTATGATAGTTCCCGGATTGAATCTCCGGGATGCGATGTAGACCATCACAAAATAGCCCGCAATAAGAAGCGTAAGAAATGTAATCAGTGTTATCAGCAGCACCTTTTTCTTCTTGCTCTTTTTTTCGGCCACATCCGTAAATGCTTTCTCATCTACATAGACATTATCATCTACGTCCATTTTATACCCCTGTTATGTAAAACCCTTAATACTTTGTAACTCTATCTGTGATCGTCGTAATCGTCAAAGTCGTCTCCGAAGCCGTCGTGATCATGATCGTTCATAAATTCACGTCCGGAGATACGCTTTCTTACACGCTCCTCTTCTACCAGCTTGGAAAGCATTTCCTTTGCGTCTCTTGCCTTCTTGATATTCTTTATCTCAAAGCACTTCATAGTCTTATCGGAACTGTCCACAACTATGGTTCCGAGTCCGAAGATTCTCTGCATGAAATTGCGTTTAAGCGAAAGATCCAGGATTCTGTAAAGACGGATCTCGTCCTCCTTGATATTCAGCATGCCGCTCTTGATGAAGAGTCTCTCCTCATCGAAGCTGTACACCGTGAATGTCCACGGAAGTCCGCACCATAATCTCTTTCTCTGCTTAAAAAGTATTTCGCCCATATGTCTCCTCCTTACTGACCTACTACTCTTGACATTGATTCAACAGCAAGTTCGTCGATCACTTCATTAACCTTCTTTGTATCTTCAAGACCTTCGGCCTTAAGATTCTGATCAGCTATTGTTTCTATCTCATCGCTTGTGATGAGAAGCTTTTCGGTAAGATACCCCGTCATAAGACCTCTGATATCCGTTACTCCTTTTTCCTCTCCGTGAGGATATCCGTTCTCTTTGCAGACGTCACAAAGGAGTATTATTCGGAAGGCCTGTTCCAGCTCCCACCTTATGTCGTCATTTCCCTCTACATCATCGGTAAGCTTTCCGTAAGCTTCATCCATGAAGTCCATTACGAACTCATATTCGTCATAAAGTTCGCTGACGCTTTTATACTTCGCGTATTTTGAATCCGTGAGATCCGACTTCCTTTTGTAGTAGTAATCGGTGAGCTTTTTATAGTCGCCCTCCGAATACATTTTCTCCATCTCGTCCCTTACCTGATTCTTTTTAAGTTCCGCCTGTCTGGTCTTTTTGTATGACAGTGAAATGGCGGTGATAAAAATTCCGACTACTATCGCCAGAGTAAGCAATAACTTCTTCAGGCGCTTACGTCCCGAAGGCTTCTCAGACTTTATTTTTTTCATTATTTCTGCCCTTCGTTTTCCAAGTAATCAATCAGTGTTTATTATATCTTAAAACATCGTTCTTTGCATCCTTTTTTCTTGTTTATGACTATCTGTTGTGCTATACTGTTAAGGATATTTTTTAGAGTAATCGTAACCCGTTTTTCGTTACGAAATTTAATTGAAAGAGGTAAGAAAAATGTATAATTTCGGTGAAATGATCAACAGACTGAAAGCCGATCCGAAAACCATCGTTCTTCCGGACGGAAATGACCCTCGTATACTTGAAGCTTCTTCAAGACTTCTTGCAAGCAACTTCATCAAGCCTATCCTTATCGGAAATCCTGATGAGATTCACGCACTTGCTGAAGAAAGTGGTTTCAACATCCGTGGTGCCAATATACTTGACCCAAACAACTACGATAAAATAGACGAGATGGTTGATGCTTTTGTTGAGATTCGTAAAAACAAGGGTGCTACACCAGAATCAGCAAAGGAAGCTCTTA
>CACZHN010000116.1 GCA_902780985.1 uncultured Lachnospiraceae bacterium
CTGAAATCTCCGAATAAAGATATAATGAATGCAATGGCAAGCGATGTGCTTGCACTTAATGCATATGATAAACATGCGGATGACCTGTCTATACCTAATGTTCTGAGACAGAGCATAAAGCTTATAGCAGTACTTCCGATGATCGCGGCATATTCGTATCTGTCCTACAGACATATATACCAGAGAAGAGGATTATATATTCATAATCCTAAGCCGGAACTGTCTGCGGCGGAAAACATTTTACGAATACTGCGTCAGGATAAGAGCTTCACACCGCTTGAAGCAAAAGTCCTGGATATAGCGCTGGTACTCCATGCGGAGCACGGCGGCGGAAACAATTCCACATTTACAACTCACGTTGTAACTTCGTCGGGTACGGATACTTATTCTTCGGTTGCGGCATCTCTTTGCTCACTTAAGGGACCGAAGCACGGCGGAGCGAATATCAAGGTTATGAAGATGTTTGACGAGATCAAGCGTAACGTTCATGACTGGAAGGATGATGACGAGCTTTCCGCATATCTTCTGAAGATACTCAGAAAAGAAGCCTTCGACAAGTCGGGACTTATCTACGGTATGGGCCATGCGGTTTATACCATTTCCGATCCGAGAGCCGAAGTGCTTGAGAAATATACAATGGAAATGGCGGCTGAATGCGGCAGACAGGATGAAGCGGATCTTTATCACAGTGTTGCCCGTATTGCTCCTGAGCTTATGAGACAGGAGAGGAAAATGTATAAGCCGGTAAGTCCTAATATTGATTTTTACAGCGGTTTTGCCTATAATATGCTGAATATCCCGGATGAGTTCATAACGCCGCTTTTTGCCATCGCAAGAATAGCGGGCTGGAGTGCTCATCGTATTGAGGAACTTACCTGTGCCGGAAAGATCATCAGACCGGCATATATGTCTGTTGCTCAGGATGAGGAATATATACCATTGTCCGAGAGATAGGTTTTTTGTATGGAGGTTACAGGCAATGATTGATAATGGAATTATTATGCAGTATTTCGAGTGGTTTCTGAAGGGGGACGGAACACTCTGGAAGAAGGCTGCCGAAGAGGCAAAGCGTCTTGCTGCTGTGGGAGTTACTTCTCTTTGGATGCCGCCTGCTTATAAGGGAGCGGATGGTGCCGAAGATTCAGGCTATACCGTATACGATCTTTACGATCTGGGAGAATTCGATCAGAAGGGTTCCGTAAGAACAAAGTACGGAACAAAGGACGAGTACGTAGCCGCTATAAAGGAATTAAAGAAGAACAGGATAAATGTATATGCCGACGTGGTTCTCAATCGCAGGATGGGAGCCGATAAGACAGAGGAGGTTCAGGCTTCCGAGTTCAACGGCAGAAACCGTTATCAGATGATCGGCGAAGGCAAGGTCATCGGTGCGCCTGTATATGATTTTCCGGGAAGACGAAATAAATATTCGGACTTCAAATGGAACTGGACTCATTTCGAGGGAATCGACTGGAATCAGGACAATACGGATTCCGCATATGACTACCTCATGGGTTCGGATATAGATTTCAATAACAAAGAAGTATATGATGAACTGGTAAGATGGGCTGTATGGTATCTGAAGACAACGGGTGCCGACGGTTTCCGTCTTGATGCGGTTAAGCATATACCTACTTCATTCTACAGAAACTTCCTGATCAAAGTAAGAGAGCTTACCGGCAAGGAACTCTTTACTGTAGGAGAATACTGGCACGGTGATGTTAACAAGCTCACATCATATCTGGGTGAGATCAATTCCGAGGCATCGCTTTTCGATGTGCCGTTACATTTCAACTTCCTTCACTGCTCGCAGGCACGCGGTGCTTATGACTTAAGAAGGATATTTGACGATTCGCTCTTAAGCAGAAATCCGCTGAAGGCAGTAACCTTCGTGGATAATCACGATACACAGCCGGGACAGCCGATGGAATCTTACATCGAAGAGTGGTTCAAGCCGCTGGCTTATGCGCTGATACTTCTCAGACGCGAAGGCTATCCATGTGTATTCTACGGTGATTATTACGGAATACCTCACGATAAGATCAAGGGTATGAAGCCTGTGCTGGATAAACTTATGAAACTTCGCAAGACCAAGGCTTACGGTGAACAGCATGATTACTTCGATGATCCGGACTGCATCGGCTGGACAAGAGAGGGAGACAAGGATCATAAGGATTCGGGTCTCGCGGTTGTTATGTCCGACGGAAGAGGCGGAACAAAGAGAATGTACATCGGACGCCAGTTTGCGGGAAAGCATTTCTCCGATATGCTCGGAAATGCAAAGTACAACATCAAGATTGATGATGAAGGATGCGGTGAGTTTTATGTAAACCGCTGTGGAGTATCAGTATGGGTTCATAAAGAACCTAAGACGGGGGAGAAATAATGGCAAAAACCATTAGAACAGAAACAGTTGAAGAGTTTTTCAGTGCCATAAGATCACTGAAGACTGAAGAGGAGTTCTTTCAATTCTTCGAGGATATATGTACAACCAACGAGGTTCTTTCCATAGCTGACAGACTGCGTGTTGCCAAACTGCTTTACGAAGGCAAGACGTATATCGAGATAGCAAAGGAAACAGGAGCATCAACGGCTACCATCAGTCGTGTCAACAGATCCATGGGTTACGGAAACGGAAGCTATGAATATATCTTTGAGCGACTCGGTGTCAAAAAGGAAAAGGAGTAACTATTTATGGATCCCGGTTCCATAGTACAGCTGATTGTACTTATTATCCTGATCATATTGTCAGGATTCTTTTCTGCGGCGGAGACGGCGCTTACCACGGTAAACGTGAATAAGCTGAGGGCTCTCTCCGACGAAGGCGGCAGACGCGGAAAGAAGGCCCTGCGCGTTATTAAAATGCGCGATAATTCATCGAAGCTTCTGTCGGCAATTCTTATAGGCAACAACATAGTCAATCTGTCGGCATCCGCACTTGCAACCCTTCTTGCCACGAATCTTTTCGGCAAGGCGTGGGTCGGAGCTGCGACGGGAATACTCACATTTATAATTCTTATACTCGGAGAGATAACACCGAAAACACTTGCAACACTGTATAATGTTCAGCTGTCGCTTTTTTTTGGCGCACCGGTTGCATTTCTTATGGTGATCCTTACTCCGGTCATATGGATCCTTAATAAGCTGTCCAGAGGACTCTTTATGCTCATGAGGATCAATCCGGATGAGAATCCTAATCAGATGACCGAGGGCGAGCTTCTTGCGGTACTGGATGCCAGCAACGAAGAAGGTGTAATAGAGCCTGAGGAAAAGAAGATGATCACCAACGTGGTGGACTTCGGTGACGCGCTGTCCAAGGATATAATGATCCCGAGAGCGGATATGGTATGTGTGGATACCAAGGCAGGATTTGACGATATAATAGCTATCCTTGAGGAGGACAGTTTCTCCAGACTTCCTGTTTACAGTGAGTCCAAGGATAAGATCATCGGTATCCTGAATATCAAGGATATGGTCCTTTACAGAGAGAAACACGGTAAGGAAAACTTCTCCGTGGAAAAGGTCATGAGGGAGCCGGTATATGTTTACGAGTATCAGAGAACCGCACAGATTTTCTCTGACATGAAGACTTCATCGGTTACTATGTGCATAGTACTTGATGAATACGGTATCACCGCGGGACTTATCACCATGGAAGACCTGATCGAAGAGATCGTAGGTGATATCAGAGATGAGTATGACGACAGTGAGGATGAACTCATCAAGAATATAGGCGAGAATAAGTACGACGTGGATGCGTCGATCAAGCTGGATGACTTAAATGATGCCATCGGCACGAGACTGTTCTCGGACAATTACGATTCTGTAGGCGGACTTGTTATAGAACTGCTGGACAGGCTTCCGGAAGTGGGAGATGCAGCGGTTCAGAAGGAGACTTCTATCCGCGTTACCAGCGTCGGCAGGAACAGAGTAGAGAGAGTAGAGCTCAGTATCGATCCGGATTACACCGAGGAAGATGAGGAGTCAGAGGATGGAGAAAACGGATAAGGAATTCCAGGAACTCAAAAAGAGCATAAGAGAGCTGATAAAGCTGGACTTTATAACTCCGGATGAGATCCCGGGAATGGAACTCTATATGGATCAGCTTACCAGATATATGGATAAGCATTTGGGAAGTACCCTGAGAGATGAATCCGACAAGGCACTTACCAAGACCATGATCAACAACTATACGAAGAATAAGCTCATACCTCCTCCGGAGAAGAAGAGATATTCCCGTAAGCATCTTATCCTGTTGATATACATTTATTACCTGAAAAATGTTGTGTCGATCAACGACATAAGAAGAATCCTCGGACCAATGACGGAAAACGACTTCGCTGAGGATGATGTATTTGAGTTTTATAAGTCAATCTTCGAAATGGAGAAGCTCCAGTATTTCAATACCGAGGCCGCTGTTATAAAGTCCTCGCAGATTGTTGATAAGAAGCTTCAGGACGACGAGGATGAATATCTGAAGAAGATGGCATTTATCTATCTTCTCGGGTATGACATTTTCATGAAGAAAAGACTTATGGAAAAATTGATAGATGATCTGCCTGAGGAATAGGCACAGAGGAGAGAAAAATTATGATAAGCGCAAACAATGTATCACTGAGATTCGGAAAGAAAGCACTGTTTGAAGATGTTAACATTACATTTTCACCGGGCAACTGCTACGGACTTATAGGTGCCAACGGAGCCGGTAAGTCTACATTTCTTAAGATCCTTTCAGGACAGCTGGAGTCTACAACGGGTGATGTAACCATGGACCCGGGCGAGAGACTTTCCGTGCTGGAGCAGGATCACTTTAAATACGATGAATATTCTGTTCTTGATACAGTTATCATGGGTAACAAGAGACTGTACGAGATTCGTCAGGAGAAGGATGCAATCTACGCTAAAGAAGATTTCACTGATGAAGACGGTGTAAGAGCTTCCGAGCTCGAGGCTGAATTTGCCGAGATGGATGGATGGAACGCAGAGGCTGATGCCGAGACACTCCTTAACGGTCTTGGTGTAAGTACAGAGGATCATTACAAAATGATGAGCGAGCTGGAGGACAGCATCAAGGTCAAGGTGCTCCTTGCACAGGCACTGTTCGGTAATCCTGACGTTCTTCTTCTGGATGAGCCTACAAACCACCTTGATCTGGACGCTATCGGCTGGCTTGAGGAGTTCCTTATCAACTTCGAAAATACAGTCATCGTAGTAAGCCACGACAGATATTTTCTGAATAAGGTTTGTACACATACAGCGGATCTTGACTACGGTAAGATCCAGATCTACGCAGGTAACTATGACTTCTGGTATGAGTCAAGCTCACTCATGATGCGTCAGAGAAAGGAAGCCAACAAGAAGAAGGAAGAGCAGATCAAGGAGCTGAAGGAATTCATCGCCAGATTCTCCGCTAACGCTTCCAAGTCTAAGCAGGCTACATCACGTAAGAAGGCTCTTGAGAAAATCGAGCTGGATGATATCAAGCCATCAAGCAGAAAGTATCCTTTCATCGAGTTCAGACCGAACAGAGAGATCGGAAATGAAGTCCTTACCGTTCAGCATATCTCCAAGACTGTTGACGGCGTTAAGCTTCTGGATGATATAACATTTACAGTAGGTCGTGAGGATAAGATCGCATTTGTAGGTCCTAAGACTCAGGCTACAACAATGCTCTTCAAGATCCTTGCAGGAGAAGAGGAGCCGGATGAGGGAGATTACAAGTGGGGTGTTACAACATCTCAGGGTTATTTCCCTAAGGATAATACAAAGGAATTCGATAATGACCTTGTTATCGTTGACTGGCTTACACAGTTCTCTGAGGAGAAGGATGCTACATACGTAAGAGGTTTCCTCGGAAGAATGCTTTTCAGAGGTGAGGACGGAATCAAGAAGGTTAAGGTCCTTTCGGGAGGAGAGAAGGTAAGATGCCTTCTTGCCAAGCTTCAGATCATGGGCTGCAACTGCCTGATCCTTGATGAGCCTACAAACCACCTTGATATGGAGGCTATTACATCACTTAACAATGCACTTATGAAGTTCCCTGGAATCGTACTGTTCGCATGTCAGGATCATCAGTTCATCCAGACAACAGCAAACCGTATCATGGAGCTTACGGACAGCGGACTTATCGATAAGCAGTGTACATACGACGAGTACCTGGAGAACGATGAGCTGGCTCGTAAGAGAATGATCATGAACTTCGATAATGCGGAGGACTAATCCGGTCCGGTTATAATAAGAATAACGAAGTGACGCCCCTGAGTCATGTTGCGAACGCGTACATGCCCTCAGGGGCGTTCCTTTGTCAAAATGATGCATTATCTCCGTTCAGTTGTCTATTGGCGGGAGAGAATGTACGTCACGAAGTTATTCGCACTTGTGAGGTTCCTCTCTGAGGTTCCCGGGAAGCATATATACACATCCGTATACTTCAGGCCCATACCCTTGATGCAGGCAAGATCGCTTACATCGATGGCATATGCCACGGTCTGGCCGTCTTTACCCTTTGCGGTTACCAGCCTGTCGGAGCATTTTGCAATGGTGTCAGGTGTCAAAATCTGATCAACCGGATGTATCTGTCCGTTTTCCGCACATATTTCCATTCCTGCTTTATTTGAGAACAGGATATCGAAGTAGTTGTTGGTGCAGTATCCCGAGAAAGACATGTACTTATATGTTGCGGTCTGATCGTTTCCGGATTCGATCGAGTATCTGTCCAGGGTGATATCCTTTAAGGATTCTACTTTATAGCCCTTGTTCAGCTTATATTCCTTCAGATAGTCTGAAATGATCTCGGTGTTGGTCTCTCCCGAGATGTCGTAGCTGTTTACGATGGCGTAAGAGAAGCCCACAGGTCTTGTGAAGTCGTAGATCAGGCTTATCACATAAGCTATGAATACAACGATGACAACCGAAATGACGATCGGCCATTTGTAGTAGTATAAGAAATACTTCAGCTTTTCCATACCGGACATGCCTTTTGTCCGTTTCTTGTAAAGCTCTCTTTCGTTCTTCATTTTCTGGAATACATTTTTCGTATAGTGTTCCAGATTGTCTTCGGCATCCTCGTTCGGACCGCTTTCTTCAGCGCTTTTCTTGTTGGAATCTATATGCTTTTTGTACATATTATCCAATTCACCCGATTCATGAAGAGCTGCTTCTTCATCGGTTCCTCGAACAGGAGGGATGTTTTCTTTGTCGGATTCTGAGTATCTCATAAGTCGTATCTCCGTAAAATAATGTTAATCTTTAAGTAATAAGATTTAACGATATTCTAACAAAAAAAGGGAGCATTGTAAAACTTTTGTAAAATATGCCCAAAAAAAATGTGTAAAAAGCACATTTTGCTTGCATTATTGTTAAATATGACATATAATGCACTCATGTCACGAAAACGTGACGAACTATTATGATGATCCGGGCGGGTGGCTCGGAAAGCCGGTGGCGTTTTTTCGGGAAAAAAACGACCTGTTCTGAACCGGCGTTAGTTGTTTCGGACAACTGATAAGGAGAGGTTCGGAGAGTTTAATTTCGAAGAGGCTATTGGTAAAAAAGCACAAATACCAAAAGGAGGGTTTTTTTGTGAAGAAGTTTAAGAAGGCTATGGCTCTTTCACTTTCACTTGCTATGGGACTTTCAGTAGTAGCTTGTGGTAATGAGCCGGCAACAACAGAGGCAGCTACATCAGCTGCAACAGAAGCAGCTACAGAGGCAGCTACAGAAGGTGACACAGAGGCAGCTACAGAGGCAGCTACAGAGTCATCAGGAACAGGCGAGAAGGGAACAATCAATCTCTGGACATTCACAGACGAAGTTCCAAAGATGGTTTTCGGATATGAAGTAAATTCTACAATCATCGCTACAACAGATGGTGCATATCAGCCGGCACTTGATCAGGCTCTTGCAGCAGGTGGCGCTGATGCTCCTGACTTCTACTGCGCAGAGGAAGCTTTCGTTCTTAAGTATACACAGGGCGATATGTCTTCATTCGCAGCTCCATACGAAGATCTTGGTATCGACGTACAGGCTGAGATCGACGCAGCTCAGATTGCTCCTTACACAGTTGATATCGGAACAAACAACGACGGTAAGGTAGTAGGACTTGGTTATCAGTCAACAGGTGGTGCATTCATCTACAGACGT
>CACZHN010000117.1 GCA_902780985.1 uncultured Lachnospiraceae bacterium
AAGCTTTACGGCTTCGCGCATATATTTTTCATTCGAATCCATCTGACACTCATCCTAAAATTATTATTACATCCGTACCTTTTCCTTCTTCGGAACGGATTTCCATATCATGTTCCAGTCTCCTGCAGAGCTTTCTGCAGAGGTACAGCCCCAGTCCCGTGGAGGCCTTGCCCGCTCTTCCGTTGGTGCCGGTAAAACCTTTATCGAAGACTCTTCCCAGTTCGGCCTGCTTTATGCCGCATCCGTTGTCATCTATATGAAGGCAGGTTTTTCCTTCTTCTTCCGTAAGATATACGGAGAGCTTAAGCTTCTCCTCTTCCTTCGCATATTTGATGCTGTTGTCTATTACCTGTCCCACTATGAAGCTGAGCCACTTGCCGTCGCTCTTGACCGGCTTTGAAGGTTCCAGATCATGCATATCTATGGAAGCTCTCATGGATATAAGAGTCTTCTTTCTCTTTGAGATACAGGTCTTGACTATCTCCCCTATATTCACTTCCTTGATGAAGTAATCCTTTTCCACTTCCGCACTTCTGGAGTAGAAAAGGGCCTGCTCCACATAACCTTCGATCCTGTCGATCTCCACATCGATATCGCTCTCTCCCACCGTATCTTCCCTGTGGTTCTCCATGATCATCTTTGAAGTGGAAATGGGAATCTTAACCTCATGTACCCAGGTCTCGATATACTCCTTATACTCCTCCAGATCACGCTTATATCCGGCCACATTATCGCACATGGATACTTCGGCGTCGTTTAAGATATCCCTCAGCTGCTGCTCAACCTGAGATCCCACCTTATCCATGACTTCCGGTACCAGATATTTCTTATCCATACTGTCCATCATGCGTCTGGTTCCGTCGAAAACCTTCCTGAGTCCCAGATAATCCACATAGAGGCACGCAAAAAAACACAGCACAAGCGCTGCAGTCACATATAGCATAAGATAGACAGATCCCTTAAGCGTCATAAGGAAAATGTCTATCGAAACAACAAGGATGATAAGTCCCACCAGCCAATACCAGTGTTCTTTTAAATACTTTCCGAGCTTCAATTTAATATATACCCCATTCCGCGGCGGGTTGTCACCGCATTTACAATTCCTATCTGCTCAAGTTTACCCTTAAGTCTGGTCATGTTGACCGTGAGGGTATTATCGTCTACGAAAGCATCGTTGTCCCAGAGGAAGCTGATGATATCGTCTCTGGATACTATGACGCCCTTCTTTCTCACCAGAAGCGTAAGTATCTGAAGTTCGTTCTTTGAGAGGATAACTTCTTCACCGTTCTCCCCTTCTATCTTGCCCTTCATGATATCCAGTACAAATGAAGCGCCGCTTTCAAGCGTTACCTTCACCGTATCGGAGCTGTCCTGATTCTGATATGTCCTTCTCAGCACTCCCTCCATTCTGGCCAGAAGTATACGGGTGTTGAAAGGCTTCGGAACAAAGTCGTCCGCTCCGCTCTGGATGCTCATAAGCTCCGTAAGTTCACTGTTGTCACTTGTTATCATGATGACCGGTGAAGAAGTCTTCTCACGGTAAGCCTTGCATATCTTTATGCCGTCGAATCCCGGAAGGCCTATATCCAGAAGAAGCAGTGAAAGCTTCTCCTCTATAAGCTTGTCAATAAGTTCGGACTCGGATGATCCCACGTACTCGGCAGGCTCTATAAACCTGCCGGTATATCCGTTGGATTCCAGAAAGAGCTTCAGCTCTCCGCCCATCTTTTTATCGTCTTCAAGAATTCCAATCTTATACATTTCAGTTCCCTCTTTTCCGACAGGTACTTTAGTCCTGCCACTTTTAACCTTACTTTATAAGTTTCTTACAACCCTCATAAGTTGTCAAGAAATATCCTCCGTAGACCACTATCATGATCACAAATGTAAAGACTATTCCGGAGCCCATATTTACCATACCTATTGCGGATAAGAGCCCTTTGATGTAGCTGAGTCCGAAGACTGCCGCGAAGGCAGCCACTGCAAGAGGGATCATAAAGTTCATAAGGATCTGTACGAATACAGCCTTTTTTCTCATAGCCTCGCCCGCTCCTATCCTCGAAAGGATACGGAACTTGGATACGGAATCCAGCGAATCCGACATAACCTTAAGTGCTATGATCGCAGCACATGCCACAACAAAGACGATTCCGATGTAAAGTACAAGGAATACCGTAATGACCGATATGCCTACGCTGTCCTTTGCGATCTTGATCTTAGTGGAGTACATGACTCCCGTTTCATCCTCTCCCAGCTCACCGCTTGCTGTTTTATCATTCAGTTCACCCAGATGCTCCGCAAACATGTCGTCTACTGCCTGCTTCTCATCTTTTCCCGTTACCTTGTAGTCTGCCGCTACAACAGTATGGATACACTTCATCTCACTTTCCGGAGCATCCACAACCGAGTCCGGAAGTATAGCGGCACCCATATCGGCACTCAGTCCCGACATCACGATATACTGGCTCACAACTCCATCATACGCGGACTTCAGTTCTCTGCCGCCTATGTTAAATGTATTCCCCGATTCAATAGCCGGATTCAGCAGTGTATTAAGAAGGTCGAAATCGGAAATGATAGCATACTCATCTTCTTCCAGCACGATCTCGTCTCTTCCGTAAAGTCTCTGCAGCCTGTTGTAATCCGAAAGTCTGATAATGTTTTCCGTTGCAGTCCAGTCGGCATGCATAAATGTATCCTTTGCCTTATCCATTACGGGAGCAACCATGTCCCCGTTGGTAAGCTGAGGTGTTTCGTATACCGGGATCATGAGACACTCACCTGCCCAGTCTTCTGCAGGAACCCCCATCTCTCTCAGAAATTCCTCGGCATCAGTCGTTGCCAGATTCATGGTAACGTCCACCGGGGTTGCATTTCCGAGACGGTTGTTAAGATATGTCCTGATTGAAAAACCGCTGGAGAAAAGGCACAGTGCCACAAAAAGCAGCAGGGATATAACAGCCATGGAAAATGCCGATGTATTTATATTTCCGCTGAACTGTCTTACCACAAATGCATTTAATCCGCGCTTATAGAATCCGCCGCTCTTTTCCATCATCTTCTGGAAGAAGCCTGCGAAGGTTGCGAAAAGCATGAATATTCCCACAGTTCCGGCAATTATACATCCCAGAAATTCGTACTTTCCGATGGTCTCTCCGTAGAATCCCACCTTGATGCAGGAACCCACAAGCATAAGAACCGCAATGACAAAAAAGATAAGGCTGATCTTTGTACTCTTGATGATCTGCTTCTCACGCATTTTCTCCGCATTCATCAGATCTATCAGCTTGTAGCGCTTCACCATCTTGGTATTGAAGCAGAGTACTACGAAGAAGATAGCTGCGAAACATATAAGGGTTATCACAACCGCTCTTCCCGAAATGTCAAATGTATACTTTGTCACGTCCACTTCGAACATCTTCGCAACAACTATGGAAAGAAGCTGCGATCCGAAGATTCCGAGGATGAGGCCGATGATGAGAGATACCGTTCCCACTATGCAGGTCTCGCCCACAAGTATCTTTGATACCTTCTTTTTGCCCATGCCCAGAAGCATGTATATTCCGAATTCCTTCTTACGCCTCTTGATGAGGAATCTGTTGGCGTAAATGATCAGAAGTCCCAGAACCGCCGCAACGCCTACGGATACCGCGCTCATAAGAGTAATGAGCATCTTTACCTTATCATTGCCGGACTCGGATACATCCTTCATAAGTCCCTGGGTTCCGATGGAATTGAACATGTAGAATATGGCAACACCGATGATAAGGGTGAAGAAGTAAACCGAATAGTCACTCTTGGATTTTTTGATATTTTTTAATGCGATCTTAAATGAGCTCATCCAATTCCCCTCCGAGTACTGTCGTAACATCCACTATTCTCTTGAAGAAATCTTTTCTCTCTTCTCTTTCCTCACGGACGATCTCCGTAAAGATTTTTCCGTCCTTTATGAAAATGATACGGCCCGCATAGCTTGCGCTGAATGCGTCATGTGTAACCATAAGAATGGTAGATCCCAAGTTCTTATTTAGTCCCATAAGGCTGTCCATAAGAGCTCTTGATGCCTTTGAATCCAGCGCTCCCGTAGGCTCGTCTGCCAGTACAAGAGAAGGATCCGTAACCACCGCTCTGGCTGCGGCCACTCTCTGCTTCTGTCCTCCCGACATTTCCGAAGGGAACTTCTTCAGGATCTCGGTGATTCCAAGATTCTCGGCTATAGCCTGCACCTTTCCCTCTATCTCGCTCGCCTTCACGCCCTTTATGGAAAGAGCAAGTGCGATATTTTCTTCGGCAGTCATATTGTCCAGAAGGTTGAAGTCCTGGAATATGAATCCCAGCTTGCTGCATCTGAACTCGTCCAGAGCCTTGCCCTTAAGGTCATTTATATTCTTTCCGTCTATAAGAACACTTCCCGCAGAAAGCTTGTCTATTGTGGATATGCAGTTGAGAAGGGTAGTCTTGCCGCTTCCGCTGGCACCCATGATCCCCACAAACTCACCCTTTTCCACAGAGAAGCTCAGGTCCTGCAGAGCCGGTGTAACATTTGCTTTATTGCCGTAATACTTTTCGGCATTTATAACTTCAAGAATCTTTTCCACTTGTGTTTCCTCCGTTAGCCTTTTGTCATGTTCCATAATACATTTCCATGACCCGGCGGACAATTTAATAGCCCTACAAAACCTTACAATGTTGTAAGGTTCCGTAAGGCCCGATTTCTAGAGATTATCAGCAAGAAGTGCGAACTGCTCAAGATTCAGCGCCTCTCCTCTGATCCTTGTATCTATTCCGAGTTCCGTAAGGACCTCTTCTACTCTTTCTTTGGAAATGTCCAGCTCCTTGGAGTTCTTCACCGCATTCAGGAGCGTCTTGCGTCTTTCCATAAATGCCGCCCTTATAAGTCCGAACAGCAGTTTCTCGTCCTTTACCTGAACCGCCGGCTCCGGTCTTCTCTTAAGACGTATTACCGCAGAACCTACATTCGGTCTCGGCATAAAACAGTTAGGCGGTACATTTGCCGCAAGATACGGCTCAGCATAATACTGCACCGCAAGGGAAAGCGCACCGTAATCCTTGGTGCCCGGTCCCGCCTTCATTCTGTCGGCAACTTCCTTCTGTATCATTACCGTAAGGGAATCGAAATGAGACTTTCCTTCCAGCAGTCCCATGATGATCGGCGTGGTAATGTAGTACGGAAGATTGGCTACAACCTTGAAGGGCTCGCCTCCGAATATGCTGTCTATGTCGCATTTCAGGATATCCTCGTTGATGACTCTGACATTGTCATACTCCGCAAGGGTTTCTTCCAGCACCGGGATAAGCTTCTCGTCTATCTCCACCGCTGCCACCTTGCCTGCGGACTCTGCCAGATACTGGGTAAGGGTTCCGATTCCCGGTCCTATCTCCAGCACGTTATCTTCGGGAGTTATCTCCGCAGCCCTGATTATCTTATCGATAACATGGCTGTCTATCAGGAAGTTCTGTCCGAAGGATTTCTTGAAATTGAAATTGTGCTTCTGTATAACTTCTATGGTCTGTTTAGGATTACTTAACTTTAAATTATCTTCCACGTATCATTCTCCAAATCATTACAGCCTGTATAATCTGCAGGCGTTATTCCATGTGACCTTTGCCACTTCTTCCGGTGTGATGCCCTTCAGCTCGGCTATCCTCTCGACTACTCTCGTAAGGTATCCGGAATAGTTTCTCTTTCCTCTGTACGGATCCGGTGCCAGATAAGGGCAGTCGGTCTCAAGGACTATCCTGTCCATAGGAATGGCTTCCACGGCTCTCGCCAGCTTCTTTGCATTTTTATAAGTTACCACACCGCCTATGCCGAAGTACAGTCCCGTCTTCAGAAGTATCTCCGCAGTCTCCTTCGAATAGGAGTAGCAGTGCATGACTCCCGGACATTCATCCGGTGTATCCTTTTATCCTCCCAGTGATAGTCCAGTCCTATCTCACCGATGGCAACTATCTTCTTGTTGGCCTGTGCGATTTCTCTTAAGCGGTCTATATCGGCATTCTTCATGCCGCCGCATTCGCCCGGGATAACCCCGATGGTTCCGTAAAAGAAATCATACTTCTTCGTAAGGGCATCCACTCTTTCGGAACTCTCCATATCGCAGCCTATATCCGTAACCGCAGCCACCCCTTCACCCGGCAGTCCCTCGATCACCTGTTCCCTGTCTTCATCAAATGCTCTGTCGTCGTAATGTGCGTGTGTATCAAAGATTTTCATAACCGTTTTCCTGAATTTTATCTACTATAATTAAGTGCTTAATTCCTTGTATTTTTCCTCTCAGTATTTTATAATGATTCAGGTCATAAAACAACCGAATTTTATAGTTTACATAACTTGTTCGGTTAGTCAGGAGGAAAAAATATGATTTCGCAATTCTATAAAGAAATGACCGGCAAAGAATCGGTTATCAGAAAATTCTTTGACTACAGCAGACAGCGTGCTGCCGAGCTCGGTCCGGACAGTGTATATAATTTTTCCATCGGTAATCCTTCGGTACCTGTACCGCAGAAGTTCACCGATGCTATGACAGAGCTTCTCGAGACTGAGGATCCTGTAAAGCTTCACGGCTACAGCCCTACACTCGGACAGCCTACAACAAAGCAGTGCATCGCAGATTCGCTTAACAGACGTTTCGGTATGAACTATACAGCAGCTCATATCTTCCCGACATCAGGTGCTGCAGGTGCTCTCAGCCATGCCCTCAGATGTGTGGCAGGACCGAACGATACGGTTCTTACATTTGCTCCTTACTTCCCTGAGTACATTCCTTATGTAACAGGTACAGGTGCTTCACTTAAGGTTGTTCCTGCGGATACATCTTCATTCCAGATCAACTTCGAGAAGTTCGAGGAAATGATGACTCCGTCTGTAGCGGCAGTCCTTATCAATTCACCAAACAATCCTTCGGGTATCGTATATACAACAGAGACCATCAAGCGTCTCGCTGCTGTTCTTACAGCTAAGCAGGAAGAGTTCGGTCATGAGATATTCCTCATCACCGACGAGCCATACAGAGAACTTGTTTTCTCAGGTGTTGATGCACCTTTCGTATCGGCTTACTATGACAACTCAATCTGCTGCTACTCTTTCAGTAAGTCACTTTCACTTCAGGGAGAGCGTATCGGATATATGGCAGTTAATCCGAAGGCAAAGGATGCCGATTATCTCGTAGCAATGTCAGGACAGATCTCACGTTTCACAGGTCATAACTGTCCTTCATCCATCATGCAGCTTGCTATCGAGAAGGTTATCGACGATACCTGTGATCTTTCAATCTATGAGAAAAATGCAGAGCTCCTCTACAATGCTCTTACAAAGATCGGTTACGAAGTAGTTAAGCCTATGGGTACATTTTACATGTTCCCTAAGAGCCCTATCGAAGATGCCAACGAGTTCTGTTGGAAGGGTGCTAAGGAACTCGGCCTGATCATCGTTCCGGGAGACAGCTTCGACTGTCCGGGATACTTCAGAATCTCTTACTGTGTTCCTACAGAGATGATCGAGAAGGCAATACCGCTCTTTGAGAAGTTATACAACTTCTACAAGTAATATATCCCGTCTGAGGGGACGGGTAATACAGACGATTGTGAGGATATTTTAATGGACATAACCAATCAGGTAGATCGGGGACCAAAGCGCTACGCCGGAATCCTTGTTCACCCGACATCATTTCCGGGACCTTACGGAATAGGCGATCTCGGAAAGGGCGCATATGACTTTATCGACTTTTTGAAAAACTCGGGTATGACCGCATGGCAGGTTCTTCCGCTGGGACATACAGGCTTCGGTGATTCACCTTACCAGCCTTTCTCCTCTTTTGCAGGTCAGCCTCTTATAATAAGCATAGATCATCTGAGAAAGTTAAACCTTCTCTATGACAGTGATTTCAGCAACATGCCTCAGTGGAATCCTGAGGATATCAGTTACGGTGACGTAATTGCATTTAAGACCAATCTTCTTCATACGGCTTACGAAAGATTCTGCGATGAATCCGTAGAGGACAAGTTCTCATCCGATGAGGAAATGATGGCAGACTACAAAGCATTTATTGAGAAGACCGACTGGCTTGAAGACTATTCGCTCTTCATGGCAGGCAAGGATTATCACGAAGGCGCTCCTTGGTATCTGTGGGAGGATTCACTTAAAGCTCCTACAGCCGCAGAAAGAAAAGAATGGATAGTAAAGCTTTCCCATGAAATGGGATACTACAACTTCATTCAGTATCTTTTCGACAGAGAATGGAACGAACTTAAGAAATACGCCAACGATAACGGCATTTCCATCATAGGCGATATGCCTATCTTCGTAGCATGGGACAGCGTTGATGTTTGGGTACATAAGAAGCTCTTCATGCTGGATTCAAAGGGTTATCCTACATCCGTTGCAGGTGTACCGCCTGATTATTTCTCAGCTACCGGCCAGCTGTGGGGCAATCCGCTTTACAACTGGAAGGAGCATAAGCGTACACGCTACGAGTGGTGGTTCAACAGGATCAGACACCAGCTCACTCTTACGGACTATGTAAGGATCGACCACTTCAGAGGTTTCGATCAGTTCTGGGCAGTTCCTTACGGAGATGAGACAGCTATCAACGGAAAGTGGCTCAAGGCACCGGGTGAGAATTTCTTCACATCCATGGAAGCTACCTTCGGTTATCACATGCCTATCATCGCAGAGGATCTGGGTGAGATCGATCAGTCTGTTATCGACCTGAGAGATAAGTTCGGCTTCCCGGGCATGAAGGTTCTTCAGTTTGCATTTGAAAATCCGAACGAGAACAACTTCCTGCCTCATAATCACATAAGAAACTGTATCTGCTACACAGGTACACATGACAACGACACTACTCTCGGATGGTACAAAAACTGCTTCGAGGCGTCCCGCGATAAGCTGAGACGTTACTTCAGTACCGATGCCAGCGACATCTGCTGGGTTATGATCAGAGCCTGCTTCGGCTCCGTGGCAAATATCGCCATCGTTCCTATGCAGGATGTTCTGGAACTCGACTCCTGGGCAAGACTCAACAAGCCGGGAATCGGAGAAGGAAACTGGTCCTGGAGATATAAGCAGGAGGCACTTACAAGCCACCTTGAGAAGAGATTATATGAAACTGCAAAGATGTTCGGAAGGTAAAAAATATGATAAGATTTTTTATAGCTATCCTATACACTATACTTTCGGTGCTCTTCTCTCTTCCGGCCCATCTGGCATTTAAGGCTCAGATAAAGAAGGATAACATCACCGGATGGAAGAAAGCATGGAAATACGTAAGACGCTTCTTTAAGACTCTTATATTTATCAGCGGTACAAAGATTGAAGTTCGCGGCATGGAAAACCTGCCGAAGGATCAGCCGGTATTCTATGTAGGAAATCACAGAAGCTACTTCGACATCATCATCCTTCAGACCCTTACACCGGGTCCTGTGGGATTTGTAGCAAAGAAGGAATTCAAGAAGTTCCCTCTCCTGCCTCTCTATATGGAGGATATCGGATGTCTCTTCCTTGACAGAGACAATCCTCGTGAGGGACTTAAGACTATTTCCGATGCTACGGAGTATATGAAGAAAGGTCTCAGTATAAGCCTGTTCCCTGAAGGAACCAGAAATCACGGAACGGAACTGCTTCCTTTCAAGTCCGGCGGTTACAGGATTGCCGAAAAATCCCAGAGTCCGCTGGTCGTAACAGCCATGTCCGGTCTTGATGGCATACTTGAAAACAACAAACCGTTTGGCATTAAGAAAAAACATGTTATAATAGAGTTCGGTTCGCCTGTATATCCTCATCAGATGGATAAGAACGAGAGGAAAGAGTTCTACGAACACATTCCGGATCAGATCACCGAAATGATGAGCAAGCACGAACTTTAAGACTTAGGTCTTACCCCAAGAAATAAACAGAATGGAGAATAAAAATGGGGTGGAGTATTTTCGCCATTATAATGGTAGTTATTGTCGGTCTTTTTATTGCCCTTTATATCTTCGGCAATAAGATGCAGAAACAGCAGCTCGCTCAGAGAGAACAGCTGCAGGCCGCAGCACAGCCGGCTAACCTTTTTATCATCGATAAGAAGATCATGCCTATGAAGGATGCAAAGCTTCCTAAGGCTGTTATGGATCAGGCTCCTAAGAGATATCAGAAGGCCAAGATCCCTGTAGTAAAGGCTAAGGTAGGTCCTCAGGTTATGACTCTTATCTGCGACGAAGGAATCTTCGATGATGTTCCGAAGCACGGCGAAGTTAAGGCTATGCTGAGCGGTATCTATATCATCAGCGTAAGAGCCGTACATAAGCAGACAAGAAAAGCAACAGAGGAAGAAGCAAGCACACGTAAGAAGACATTCCGTGAGAAGATGCTCGGAAAGCAGGCTGATTATCAGAAGCAGCTTGATCAGGAGCTTGCAAACAGAAAAGCAAAAGAAGAAGAAAAGAAAAACAGAGCTGAAGAGAAGAAGAAACGTGAAAGAGCAAAGAAAATCGTGGACTAGTTTAATAATCGCTATTCTGCCACCACTGTCAAGTATCCCTATGACAGTGGTGGCTTATTTTGCAGCCTTTATGGGCAGCTATATGTTACTCGGAGCAAATGAGGATCTGGAGACGGATAAGATGGGTGTACACGCTCCTCTTTTCCTTCTGATCAGAAACGTCCTTATGTTGATCGCATTTTCCTATTGGTATTACATGCAGTTCCTGAGACGTAAGGATCCCGATATCTTCGAAAGCATAAAGGACAGCATCAAAGCTGTCAAAAAGCCCGTATTCATCATTGCCATCATGGCAGGCGCCTATGTTATGCAGTTTATCATAACTCATATCCTCCGCCTTCTTACAGGTCTCTGGCCTGATTTTATGGCAAGCTACAACATGAATGCCGGCTCCCTCATCAACGGAGAGGTTTCAATACTGACTTTATTATGTGTGGGTCTCGTGGCTCCCGCAGCCGAGGAGATCCTGTTCCGCGGCCTGACACAAAAATATGCCGAAAGAGCAATCGGTGCTCTCCCGGCAATTGTTTTTCAGGCTGTACTTTTCGGAATCTATCATATGGATATCGTACAGGGATTATGTGCGCTTATCTTCGGACTTGTCTTCGGATATGTGGCACACAAGTCCAAAGCCCTGTTCCCGTGTATCCTGCTTCATGCCTTATTCAACATATCGGCATATCTGATCCCGTAATTAATTCAATAATTATCTTTCGTAGGCCATTTCTATGAGTGAATTAACATATTCCTCCATAGGGTGGCCTGCTGCTTTAAGGAGCATCGGATACATACTTATAGCTGTATGTCCCGGTATGGTATTGATCTCGTTAAATACAACTCTGTTTGTTCCGTTCTCAAGGAAAAAGTCAACTCTCGAAAATCCGAAGCAGTCACAGGCTCTGTAGATAGCCACTGCCACGTCTTTAATTTCCTTTTTCTTATCTTCCGGCATATCCGGATTAACTATAGTCTTGGACTCCTCGTTGTTGTACTTTGCATCGAAGTCATAAAACTCCGCAGCCGCAACGATCTCACCCAGTTCCATGGCTACCGCATTATCACCGTATCCGTAAACCGCACACTCGATCTCTCTTCCGGAGATAGCTTCCTCAACAAGGATCTTTGAATCATTCTCTGCAGCAAGCTTAAGACCTGCGATAAGCTCTTCTCTGTTATGAGCCTTTGTGATACCTACGGATGAACCCGCATTTGAAGGCTTTATGAAAAGAGGATAATCACGGAAAGCTTCGACTCTTGCCACTACGCTGTCCATATCCTTCAGTTCGTAATCTCTTACAGGCTCGTAAGCTGCCTGAGCAACTCCTACGGAATCCGCAATAACCTTTGTAAAGAATTTATCCATTGTGATGGCTGAAGACAAATGTCCGCATCCTGCAAAAGGAACATGAGCCAGCTTCAGAAGTCCCTGAACTGTTCCGTCCTCTCCGTAAAGTCCGTGAAGTACAGGGAATACCACGTCGATGGTGATCTCCTTATATGTCTCTCCGTCCTTAACAAGCATTCTTCTGTCGGATGTAGGAGCGATGATGGCTTCCTTACCGGAATTACGCCATGCGCCGCTGCGTATATCCTCAACGCTGTCTACCAGAAGCCATTTACCTTCCTTGGTTATACCCAGAAGATAAACCTCATACTTATCCTTATCCACCGCCTCGGCAACCGTAGCCCCGGAAATGCATGAAACGTCATGCTCACTGGACTGGCCTCCGAACAATACTACTACTTTTTTCTTCAAGTCTGACATTGTGCCTGATTTCCTCCTTAAATTCCCTTTCCCGCAGCAACCGAAGTGTAGTAAACTCTCTTCACTCCGCCCTGCATAGCAGTCCTGCTGCAGGCTTCTATCGTAGCTCCCGTGGTATATATATCATCCACGAGAAGTATACTTTCAGGTATGTTATCCGAACGGCCCGTCTTAAGAGCCTTCATCAGATTCCTTGCCCTTTCCTGCCGAAGCAGTTTCTTCTGGGGATCTGTATCCACCGATCTGGTAAGAAGAGTCTTATCCACCGGAATCCCCACATATCGGCTCAGCACATCGGCTATGAGCTCAGCCTGATTATATCCCCTTTCCCTTCTTCTCTTCGAAGAAACGGGAACCGGAACCAACGCGTCTATTCCCAGTCTTCCGAATCTTTCTTTGAAATGCAGCGCCAGCTCGCGTCCGTAGAACTCGGCATATTCCTGCCGTCCGTCATACTTCATTCTTGCCAGCGACTCTCTTACGGGAGACACATAGTTCAGCAGCGGAAAGCCGCAGATATAGCTTCTTTCCTCTTTACCGCAGTCAAAGCAGTATTCCTGTTCGCTGCTCATAAGCCCCTTCCCGCATTTCATACAGCGGGGCTCCTCTATATACTGCAGAAGCTTCCTGCATTCACTGCATATCCCGTCTTTCGGAGAAGACAGCACCTCATCACATACAGCGCATCTTCCCGGGAAGAAGAGATCGGCCGCAAAGCCTTTAAGCATTTCGTCCCTCCATATCCTCTATCTCAAGAATTCTTTCGGTAAGGCTTGTGAATCGCTTTGTTTCCTGTGTATTATCTATCATTTCATCGAGAAGTGCAAGGTTTCCCACGATGACCACCATGCGCTTTGCTCTTGTGACCGCCGTATACAGAAGATTTCTGGTAAACAGCTTTTTCGGTCCCGAAAGCAGCGGGATCACCACTGCGGGATATTCGCTTCCCTGTGATTTATGTATGGTAATGGCAAAGGAATGTTCCAGCTCATCAAGCTCTTTGTAATTATACTCCGCTATACGCCCATCATCAAAGCAAACTTCCACAACTTCGTCGAAATCGTTGATCTGAGTTATGATACCCATGTCGCCGTTGAAAACTCCGACGCCTTCTTCCATGATGTATCCGTTCTCATCATCGGGCGCGATACGCCATTCCAGTTTGTAATTGTTCTTGATCTGCATAACCTTATCACCCTCGCGGAAGATAATGCCGTTATGCTCTTTCTCGGCCTTCCTGTGGGAAGGCGGATTTATGGCGGACTGCAGGCGCTTGTTCAGTTCTTCCACGCCCACTGCCTGCTTTCTCATCGGTGACAGCACTTCTATCTCGTTTACATTTACATCCAGATATCCCGGCAGGTTCTTCGTAAGAAGAACACAGAGTTCATTAGTGATATCCGACGCTCCCTGTCTCGGGATAAAGAAGAAG
>CACZHN010000118.1 GCA_902780985.1 uncultured Lachnospiraceae bacterium
TGTTGTCGAGCCCTAAGGGCTAACTTTATATGGTTGAAGGAGGTGTTAAGCCGTGGCAAAGTGTTATTTTTGTGATAAGTCAGTTCACTTCGGAAATCAGGTGAGCCATTCTCATAGAAGATCCAACAGAATCTGGAATTCAAACATTAAGAGAGTTAAGGCAAAGGTTAATGGTACACCAAAGACTATCTATGTATGTACATCATGCCTTAGATCAGGCAAGGTTGAGAGAGCTTAGTTGCCTCTCGTTTGTTAATTAATTGTTTCAAAAAAGAAGCCGAAAGGCTTCTTTTTTCATTGTTTGAAACTTTCCGTAAAGAAAAGCCCGCTTTCGGCGGGCTTTATTACTACTTCACTCTCTTCGCAACGACTACGTATCTTCCTTCGTCGGTGTGATATGAACATGTGGAAAGTGTGATGAGCTTATCTCCGTACTCGGCTGTGACCGGGATGTTGTAAGGCGTAAGCGCCTTGCAGTTATTTACATACTCATCAAACTCCGATGGATCGTTTGCATCAAAGAACTGATAATACTTAAAGCTTGTATCATCCACTTCTTTTATATTGGTCTGAAATGCTGCTATGACTTCGTACTCCGCATTTCCGTATATCGTATTGAATACGACTGTCTTATGCTCCTGATAATAGGATTCATCCGCATAATTCAGCAGGTCGTGGAACATGGTTCCCGCCTTCATGTTATGTCCGTAGATAACCACGTTATCCGTAGGCTTTACCACATCGCTGTACTTGCTTACGAAAAGCGTTCCTGATGTACTGTATTCTTTGTCGAAATTCTTTCTGAGGTAGAACTCCTCATCGTTCGGTGTGAACATTACAGGATAACCGACCTTGGTTCCCGGGATATAAAGCCATCCTATGAAATCCGTATTCTCCTGATAGAGTTTCGAATACTTTCTGAGGATCATCTTACCGTCCACTTCCACATACATGGAAAGCGCTTCCTTGCCCTTCTCGGCATCGCCCACGGTGGCATAGTAGAAATCCTCGTCTGCGAACTCATCATCGTTTTCTATCTTTTCCTCAAGCTCATCCGCACGGGACTCGCTCTTATTTATGGAATAATAGTAATATCCCAGATATCCTCCCGATCCGAGAAATACAAGGATAAAAAACACCAGCAGTATATTAAGTACGTGATCCTTCACGGTCTTTTTCTTTTTCATTTTACTTTACCTTCACATAAAAATTTCGGGGGATCAGAAATACTTTCCGCTCCCCCAAAGATTCGCTTTCTTGATATTAAGATACTCTTCGTATGCCTGTTCGAGTATCTGTTTTTCGTTAGGGAATTTTAATAAATGGTATGCCTCATGATATTTATAATATCCCGAATCGCAGAAGTACTCTTCTCTCTGCGGCTTGCTGAAAAAGCTGTCGGCCATCATAAGATACCAGTGAACGTCCTTATTGATAACATCATTGTATGTGGTAAATGTATAATTGCTCTTTCCCACATATTTAATGATTGTTGCCTTTACGCCCGATTCCTCCCGTACCTCACGGAGAGCAGTCTCATGGAACTCTTCTCCCTTTTCCACGGTACCTTTCGGAAGAACCCATCCCTCATAACGGTTCTTATAATTCTTGTATAGCAGAAGAATCTTTCCCCTGTATATAACTACACCACCACAGCTGGTTGCTTCAGTCATTGCAATCCCTCCTTTATCTCTGGCGGAGATATGTATTCTTTCGTAACTTCACTTCAGTTACAAATCACATATAATTATACATACATAAGGACTATAAATCAAACTGTACATAAAAAATACATAACTTTATTTAATTAAAGAACTCATCGAATATATTTCTGGCTACGGATGTACCGGAAATACCGTTCTCGCTGTAATCTTCAACCACAACGCTTACTACGATCTCAGGCTTGTCGATATCCTCTCCCGCAAATCCCACATACCAGGAATTGCTTCGGCCCTCGTCATTCACTTCGGCTGTACCGGTCTTGCCCGCACATTCGTACGAAAGTCCGGAAAGATAAGGTGACGCCGTACCGTAATCGCATACCGCTCTTAAAAGTGGTATGACTCTTCTTACATCCTCTGCAGGAAGAAGTGTTCCGTAAGTCTTCGGAGAATAACTCTTCAGCTCCGCACCGTCGGCATTGGTTATACTGTCCACCATGTAAGGTCTCATAAGCACACCGCCGTTGGCAATGGCGCTCATTATGAGACAGTTATGAAGCGGTGATATAAGGGTATCACCCTGTCCGAAAACAGTCTGCGGTATCTCGATCGGGTCGCTCTTACTGCTGAGCATGAACTTGGATACGGAATGATCTCCGCCGTAAGGAAGCTTCTTGTTAAAGAGAAGTTCTTCCGTGAGTCCTTTCATTTTATCCATATCGAGACCTATTCCCATATTTGCAAAACTTGTATTACAGGAATAAGCAACCGACTCTTCGAGATTCACCGTGCCGTGGGCGTTACCGCCGCTGCATCTTATACCGATGGAGTTAAATACATCCTTACCTCCGCAGTCGTAGGAATAATCCTCGTAGTCCGGATTCTCTCTCATATATTCGATAGCCGTTATAACCTTAAATGTAGAGCCCGGCGCGTAAAGTCCCTGAGTCGCTCTGTTAAGCAGCACAGTACTCTCCTCGCCCTCTTCGGAATGAACATGCTCCCATACATTATCTATATCGTTCGGGTCATATGCGGGACTGGAAACCATTGCCAGGATTCTTCCCGTGGAAGGCTCCATTACCACAACGGCACCTCTTGCTCCGCCCAGAGAATCGATAGCCGTCTCCTGAAGGTCGTATCTGAGACTTGTTACTACCGTATCTCCCGGATTCTTATGACCTTCGATCTCATTTCCCAGTTTGCTCATGATATTTACATGGGATCTGAGGAGGTTAAAGTTCTGCTCCAGCTCAAGGCCGGCTCTTCCGTAGGAATTGTAGCCTACTACGTGACAGAACATTTCGCCGTGAGGATAAACTCGGGTTTCATTTCCCTCATCATCCACATTGGTGGTGGCGATCACTTCTCCGTCCTCTGTAACTATATCGCCTCTGATAACAAACTCGGACATGCTGTCCTGACGGCGGTTGGCCGTGTTGGATATGGTTGCTTCGGAGTCATGCACCACGTAGTAAATGATGAAGCCGAACATAGCCATAAATACCAGAACCATGATATAGGTCACAAATACTATCGGTCTGTTCTTCTTTTTATTCTTTTCTTCCTTATTGTGCTCCCGCTCCAGGAACTCTGCCAGCTTTTTCGGCAGCTTTTCGTTCGTAGTAGTCGAGGATGCTTTCTTTCTCATTTTCGACATCTAAAGCCTCTTTACTTACAAGTATATATGTATATTGGATCATGGAAAACATGATAAGTGTACTGAAGATACTGCTCACGCCGTAACTGACCAGAGGCAGCGTAACACCCGTGGACGGTATGAACTTCACCGTTCCGCCTATATTCAGAAGGATCTGGAATATATAGCACATGCCAAATCCGAAGGTGGTATACTTATAGAACGGCTCTCTGCACTTCATGGCAATATTGATGATGGCAATGAAACTGCTGAGATATACAAGTATCAGTCCTAGTCCGAAGATAACACCCATTTCCTCACAGATTGCGGCGAAGATAAAGTCGCTTTCCGCAACCGGGATAAGATAAGGCATTCCCTTTCCGAGACCCGTTCCCGTGAGTCCGCCGGTACCGATGGCAAAGAGTGATTCGCAAACCTGGTAACCGCCTGAGTTCTGGAACGAGAAAGGATCTCTCCAGGCTTTAACTCTGACCAGTATATGGGAGAAGAAGGATGTATCCTTGAAGAGGATATACATTCCCGCTACTCCGCCGACTATCAGCGCCAGTCCTCCTATCAGGAAGATAGGTCTTGACGTGGCAAGATATACCATCAGGATGTAGCAGATATAGAATATGAGCATGGCAC
This sequence comes from uncultured Lachnospiraceae bacterium, assembly GCA_902780985.1. The sequence goes on from CACZHN010000118.1 coordinate 3,949, forward strand.
CGAAGTCCTTCTCAATGACAAGGATTCCGCAGAACACCGCGGCGGTACATGCATTTACGAACAGCTCTTTAAAGGTTTCCAGCTTCACAAGGGCGCTGGCAACATAAAGAATATAGATGATCTTTACAAACTCCATCGGCTGGAGGCTGAGGCCGCCGATGCTGATCCAGTTTCTTGAACCATAGGCCTCTTTTCCCAGGTGAGGCACGAAAACCAGAAGCAGCATGACTATGCCGATGATGGCATATACCTTGTACCATTTCCTCATACTCGGAAGCTTCATCATGATATACGGTATGAGGCTTGTGGCGAACAGTCCTACAGTCGCCAGTACGAACTGTCTTTCCGCCAGCTTCGGCGACAATCTGTAGATCATGGTATAACCCAGCAGCATGAGAAATGTAATGTTGTTCGAAATCAGTCTCGATGCATGCTTATATGCCAGATGGAATATAATGATATACAGCGCCGCGATAAGTATCTCTATGGCGTAGTAAATGAAGAGCTTCGCTTCCTTCGTATTCAGGTACATACATACGTGACAAAGTCCGTGTATAGCGAATATGAGGAAGACCTGTCTGTTCAGGTTTCTGCGTCTCTTATGTCTGTCTGATGTTGTAAAGTAAGAAAAGCATTTCCAAACATAAAGTGCCATAAAGACCAATATGAGATATTTGGAAACGATCCTTATGATATTAACCATCACTCAATCCCTCTGTAAAAGTTTCCGTGTGTATATTTGAATTCCGGTCTGTCGACTCCCGACGCGTAGGCTTTCATAACCTGCGTCACTTCGTCGGCTGATTCGTTGGTAAATGAAATCAGGGTATTCCCGAACTGCTTCTTCTCCGCGAAGAGGCACTGCGGAAGCCCATTCAGTATCACATTATAATATAAAATGCCGTTCGGAATTATGAAAAACTGATTAAACTTGTCGTCTTTCACCGAAAGCGTACGTTTCTTTGTAGCAAGTGCAGCTGTGATCATAACCGGAAGTCGGCCGTAGATAAGCTGCATGCTTCCGCCGGTTCCGGAATAGTCTATTCCCGCAAGTTCCTGCTTATTCAGCTCGTAAGGTGCCTCAAAGATGACTCCCGGGATTTCATTTGCGAAATGCTTCACTGCCCCGTCGTTATAGGCATATACGGAAGCTCCCAGAATGATCTGCTTATCGAAGCCTTCCGTTTCGATCATCTTCTTTATTACTGCGTAATCATCTATATTTCTTATATAGATTATGTCAACCTGATCCGGCAGTCTTCTGTAGTCCGAGCCCTCCGCCAGACTGTGGTTATGAGGAAGCATAAGACCTGTGGTATATTGCGTGCCACGCAGTTCCTCCAGCAGTCCTTCGGCCTGCTCCGGCTCCATTCCGAGTCCCAGATCCACCATAATTACGGCATCCTCAATCGGATTCTGAGCCAGATACTCCGTCAAAGCGTCCATCTGATCCACATAGTTCACCGAGATGAATACTCGGGGACGGAGGTCGCGTCCCATTTTGACTCCCTGGGGACGGAGGTCATGTGTCATTTTGACTACATGACCTCCGTCCCCGCGTTTCATTTTGACTACGCGACCTCCGTCCCCGTTTGTCATTTTCTCGACTGCGGCTCTGCGCATGTCGTTTAAGACTGATACGGGGATGAAGCTTTGACCGTCGTTATCGGCGGTGAAGTTACGGAGGATGAAGTCTGTGTCTCCCAGGCGGCCTGCAGCCTTCTTCAGTACTTCGTCCGTGACAGGGTTCTTGGATGCCGGGTCGGCTGTCGGGCCTGTGACCGTAACTCCGTTATAGCTGAGAGTTACCGGCTGTCCCTGTCTTAATGTTACTTCTGCGTCCACTTCGATACGGGGACGTGTTTCCAGAAGTTCTTCCGTCTTTTTTGTTATGACTGCATTTTTCAGTCGGCGGACTTCCGTTCCCTGTTGGATACTCTTGGTCATCGGAGCATTGAGGGTAACCACAGTGCCCTCTTTGGCATCCGTATTGGATGTAAGTCTTATCTCCGAACCTCTGCTCATTACCGCCAGTTCGTCGCCGGTATTGAGACTTCTGTCCAAACGTATCTTAACGGTTCCTTTTCCTGCGGAAATGACTGTGCCCAGCTTAACGCCGGCATGTCCCTGTTTTCCTGCGGAAATGAGTGCCGCCTTTGCTATTTCCGAACTTTCCCTTGAAGAAAGCTTCAGATATCCTTCGGTAAATTCACCTCTGCTGAAAACCTCCTTCAGTCTCTCACGAAGCTGTCTTGCTTTATCGTAAGAGAAACGTCCCGCCATGTAATCATCCACCAGTTCCTTATAGGCACTTACCACGGCAGCGACATAATATTCGTTCTTCATTCTTCCCTCGATCTTAAGGGAATCAACTCCGGCTTCAATAAGAGCCGGTATATCGGAAAGGGTACACATATCCTTCATGGACATAATGTATCCCGTATTCTTATCATGTTTATAAAGCTTTCTGCAAGGCTGTGCGCATCTTCCTCTGTTGCCGCTTCTGCCTCCAGCAAGAGAACTGAGCAGACATCTTCCGCTGTAAGAAAAGCACATGGCTCCGTGAACGAAAGCCTCCACCTCTATCGGTACGTTTTTCTTTATCTCTTCAAGTTCCTTCAGAGTTATCTCTCTGTTCATGACAACTCTTTCGGCACCGAACTCATATGCCAGACGCGCTCCCGCCTCGGCGGTAATATTCATCTGGGTACTCATGTGGATCGGAAGCTCAGGATAATTCTCCTTTATAAATTCCGCCACGCCGAAGTCCTGAACCAGCACCGCATCCAGTCCCGCCTCATAGAGGGGATCCAGAAAATCCGAGAGCTCATTCATTTCCTCATTCTTGAAAAGTGTATTTACGGTAAGATAAACCTTCACACCAAAAAGATGTGCTCTCTCCAATGTGGAAAGAAGCACATCTCTATCAAAATTCCCTGCATACGCTCTGGCTCCAAAGCTGTTACCGGCAAGATATACCGCATCAGCCCCGGCTCTGAGAGCTGCTTCAAAAGCTTCCTTGTTACCGCATGGTGCAAGTATTTCCGGTCTATGCATTATTCCTTTCCCTCTCAGCCTCAAGCTGAACAACCTTACGCTGAAGTGCAGCAACCTGTTCCTTATATTCCTCAACAAGCTTAAGTGCTGCCTCATGCTTTATCTGTGACTCAATAACTTCATGGCGCAGTTCATACAGCTGCTGTTCCTTATCGGTGTTATCATTTCCTGCCTCATCAGCTCTTGACTTAGCCTTGAAATAATCATCTGCGATATTAAGTGCAAGAAGAACTCCCTGATACTCAGTATTCATTCTTCTGTACTCCTCAGATGTCTTGCACTCTGCAATCTTATTATTTATATAAGTTGCAACGTTCTGAAGATAATCCTCACCTTCATATCCACTGAGTGTATAAACCTTTCCGTTAATAACAACAGGTATATCAATTTTTGACTGTGCCATTCTTCCACCTCTATAATCATGCTTTCGGCTCAGCTATGCCGAAATGTCTATATGTCTGCGCTGTTACTGTTCTACCCTTTGGCGTTCTGTTTATAAAACCGTTCTTTATCAGATATGGCTCATAAACTTCCTCTATTGTTCCTGTATCTTCACCTATTGAAGCCGCCAGAACTTCAAGTCCTACCGGTCCTCCGTTATAGTTCTTGATGATGGTCATCAGAAGATTTCTATCAGTATCATCAAGTCCGAAGGAATCCACATCCAGCTTATCTAATGCGCTTACTGCTACATTATAATCAATTTTTCCTTTATGTTCAACCTCTGCGAAATCTCTTACTCGCTTGAGAAGTCGGTTTGCGAGTCTC
>CACZHN010000119.1 GCA_902780985.1 uncultured Lachnospiraceae bacterium
CTTCTGCTGTTTGGCCGGAAGTGTGATCGATACATTAAGAACTTTATCAAGCATCGAATCCTGAAGATAATCAGACCTCTTTGAAGAGTACAGGATTGAACCGTCATCAGCACTCCTCTCGTTAAATGCGGGATACAGGAATCCGGTTTCCGGAAGCTCTACCGCAAAGATCTGTCTCATGGTATGTATCTCACCCAGGTCATCATCATAACCCAGACCCGGTTTGGTAAGTTTCATCGGACAGATACTGCACAGAATATACTTATAGACTTCATCGGATGCGTCTTCCATCTCAATTCCGTCTGATGTCATACCCGGAACATCGTATGCCTGGTATATGAGAAGGATCAGATAGTTGCCCACATAGCTGTAACTCTCAATAACCTTGTCATAAAATGCATCCAGTGCATCCTCGTCTTTCAACTCCGACGCTCTGATCTTATCCAGCAGAGCTTTTCCGGCATCTGCGGGATTTTCGTCCGTAAATGCAGCATCCATGAGATTCTTACCCGGCGTACCCGACAGAGTTCTTCTGAAAATCTCAAGATACTTGTACATTTCCTCTTCGGGAATGTTATGAAACGCTTCGTTAAACGTTTTAACCCTCGCTTTTTCGCCGTTTACATAGCATCCGGCAAGACGAAGTATGTTACATTCCTGAATCGTGTCGAACAGTGACTTGATTTCGTTAATTTCTTTCTTAATCATCGGTTAACTGTTTCCTTATGCCTGAATGTTTCGAGGATCGATGGAATAAACCTTGTTAAACCTGAGTTCAGCAAACGGTCCCGGTATTATCTTATCACCGGTTCTGTCCTCTCCCACAATATCAAGTGTTATTCTCTCGTCCTTCTCGACCTTATCGATATCTTCCGGATCATAAGCAAATTTACGATTCGGATCAATCGGGCCGAAGCTCGGCGGTGTCGTCGTCACAGGTTTCAGCTCCAATGTAAGTTTCTCGGTATCAACATTGATTTCAAACCAACCTTCACTGCCGGTTATGTCGAATCCGTAAAACTCACGCCATGACTTAAGATCAAGGCACACCTCAGGAGCCGGATACATGATCCTCAGATCTCCGCCCTTTAACTGCGATACGTAAGCATTGCCCTCGGACTGATTGTCCTTGGTCGGAAAACATACCGCGCCGACGCCGCAGTCATAAATTATATTGTCCAGAAGCTTTGCATCTCTCGATGTTCCGCCTCTGTCGCCCGGAACCAGTCGGAATGAAACAGGCTTAGCAAAGTACGCATAAGCACGGCACTTTCCGATAAGGTTATTGACAATGTGCAGGCGATCGGTTCCCTCACCGTACACCGCATAACCGTTAATGATTCCGTTCTCTTCAAGTTTATACCATCCGGATGAACCCGGTTCTTCCGGAACAGCATTCTTATCAAATCTTCCTTCAACATTCCAGAAGATATTGTTGTCAATCAGGTTCACACCTTCTCTGGTGCACTCGATAAAGATAGCTTCACGCTGCTCGATACCGTCCAGGAAAAGATTTTGTGTTATGCGGTTATTTACATTTCCGCAATCCAGCCAGAGATGATCGGCACGATATGTTCTCTTGAAAATGTTTCGTCTGAACAATCCGTCAACGCTGTCATGGAACTTAAGGCCTGCCGCCTCCCATGAGAGCTCCATCTTCTGCCATCCCGTTCCTTCGATCACGTTATCCTCAACCAGCATCTTCTGAGCGAAAAGACCTGCTATTCCGCAGACACCCGCATCTTTGATGTGACACCTTCTGATAACGCTGTAACCTGTGGTTCTGTTAAAATCCAGATTGTGATGCCAGCACTCGTTGCCCACATCTATACCAACAGTATTTGCCCAGTCAATGGTGCAGTCCTCGATTACCCAGTGATGTCCTCTGTATGCAGAGAGTGCTCCTCTCTGAGGAACCGGTGCGCCCATTGCCGCATGTGCACAGGTGATACCTTTGACTTTTATGTAAGAGAGATACGGCTTTACAGGTGCAAAGCACTGTTCTCTCACAGTTATCTCAATCTTATGATCTTTAGGGTCTTCATCATTCGGAAGTCTGAAATGAACTGTCATTCCGTTTGCTTCAACCCAGTATGTTCCCTCTTCTCTGCTCATGAAATTGTAAAGAGGAACCTGTTTAAGTGGTTTACCGTCGCAGAAGATACATCCTCTTCTGTTCAGATACGGTGTCATGTCAGTCTTGTCATACTCTATGAAAAGTCTGTCATGTAAAATGTTTACCGCACAGAAAGGATTATATCCACGGAACATATCCGGATTCAGCTTATGGCTCCAGATCTTTGCATCCAATCCTTCTGTACTTGTGGGACCGCCGAATCCCCATCTTCTCCAGTCGGTACTTTCCTCAAAGTTGAAAACTTCTTCGGAAGCTTTAATGATAACCGTACCTTTTTCGACAGCTTCATAACAGATCATACTGTCAGGTCCGTCGCCTCCTTTTGCCGGAGAGACAAACTCGCGATATACCCCCGGAGCGATCCATATATGTGTTCCGGGTTCTGCTATATCAGCCGCTGCCTGAATCGTCTTAAACGGTTTTTCCCTGCTTCCGTCGTTCTCATCGGATGCTTCCGGGGAATCACCGTCTACATACAATTCTTTGGTAAATACAGTCTCCTGCTCCCAAAATTCAAAAAGTTTTCCATCTGCCAGGGTGTCAATCGTTTTCATACTACCTTCTCCTTCCGTCAACCCCAAACAACAAGAACTTTTTGATTATAAACAGTACGTTTTCAGTTATCAAACGTTACCTGCCTTTATAAATTAAAACGCCCTCAAATTCTTTCGAGGGCGTCATATTTTGTTTCACACACAAAAGGCGTGTTACTTAAGCTTCAGACTAGTATACTGGAAATAGTATTCCTTACCGCTGGATGAATCGGTAACAACGACTGTAATATCAGGAGACTCCTTGTACTTGCCTTGCGTTACCTTTTTAAGCTTAAACTTGTAAAGACCCATCAACGCCTGATCGATAAAATCGATTGCTGCTTCTTTCGGATTTTTCGCAGACATTGATTTACCGTCGGAAGTTGATTTACAAAAATACATTCCCATATGTTTCCCTTCCTCTCACACACATTTGGTAAAATATGATAAATAGTATTGTGAATTTGTTACAAAGATTATACCATTTTTAACCTGTTTTGCCTACAACAATTTGAAAAAAATTAGTAAAAAATGTTATTTTCTTTGTAAATTTTTAGAAATAATGACTATAAATCAATTTTCGAGAAAAAGAATCACATTAATTAGAAAGAATTATTGCTGTGAGAGATCAAAAAACTCAAAAATATACTTAATTGCTTCATCCATTTTAAGCGGATCCATGAACCTGTGATCAGCATTTTCAACAGGAAAATACAGAATATTTTTCTCATCTGCAAAGTCAGATACGGATCCCGGAGAAACCACCTCATCCTTGGTTCCCTGTATCAGGATTATATTATCCGCCGCATCACCGAAATCATAATCAAACAGATCATGACTCCTTACATCTTCCAGAAATGCATTGTTTATCTTAACCATACGATCGAATCCGAGAAGTACCGGTTTTCCCTTTGCCAGCATTCTCTTATCGTCTTCTTTCATCACATGTTCATCCAGGGTCTCATACATTTTAACCGCCGGACATCTTAAGGCAACGGACACGAAAGGATTTCCGTGCTCGTGAATATATTTGAGAACAAGATAACCTCCGAAGCTTGTAGCGTATGAATAAAGCTCTTCCGCTTCGTAAGTCTCTTTTACATAATCGATTACAATTCCCAGATAATTGTCACAGTCTCCCAGCGTCAGAAGTTTTATGGCATCTTCTCCGTGTCCCGGCCAGTCGAAGGTTACAACCGCTATATCTTTATATTTCGCGATGGTCTTTTCCGCAAACCTTTCGGCAGCTTTATTATCCTTATGCCCGCCGAAACCGTGACCGAAGATCACCATTCTTTTATAGGTTCTCGCATCGGTTCCGTAAAGCTTGCACCTCACACTGTATCCCGACCTGTTTATGCTGAAATAACTTGTTTTCATCACTCTATGTCTCCGAATTTCTTATAGTTTTCTCAGTTAAAAACTGCAGTTCCGTAGGATTAAAATTCTTATCCTCCGAATAAAGATAATAGCACACATCCTTATGGGACAGCACTATGCACGGTCCGCGGCCGCGATAATTATACTCTGTCTGAACGGAATTTCTCTGTTTATGCGGAAAATGCAGTTCAACTTCTTCTCCCGGCTCATCAGTATTCCAATCAACAGGCTTATAATTATATTTCTTTTTAAGTCTGAAGTTCAACCTGAATTCGTCTTTATCAAAAGTCAGCGTTCCTTTTCCGAGGTTCACAAAACCGTCGGCATTGGCAAGCGCCTCAACTGTGACATTGAAGGTTCTTACACCAATCTCTTCCGCTTCCGCATCCCGCTCTTCGCTGTTATACCAATCGACTATGGAGTATTCTTTACCCGCGGTATCATAAAGCTTTCCGTTCGGAAACAGCTTCCACACCTTACGGCACGCCCTGCATCCGATTCTGTCGTCGCGGCTTTCCATGGTATACTTTTTCCCGCAGGAACAGCATTTATATAAAGGCAAATGTAATCCTTCCGCAAGATTTCCGCCTCTGAATCTCAGATTATTTTCGGCCTGCCAGTCATATTCGTTATACTGCAGACGCTTTTCGATCTCTGCCTGGATAGTCTCCTCATCCAGCTTCATCAGTTCATCAGCCGTATACACAAGTTCCAGTGTTGCATCCATATTACCGCGGCGGGTATGTTCTTCATCCCAGAACGGATTCGTAAGATATACACCGTAAGAACGGAGCATTACCAGCGGCGTATTATTGTGCTTTGCAAAATACTTTGCAAGACGACCCATATTTTTCGGAATAACATGCGTCGTTCCTATATTCGAATGCCTTGCTTCCGGATAAACCACAACAGGATTACCCATATCAAATGCTTTCTCAATATTCCTCATTACCGTTATATCAGGGACATAACGGCGCTTTCCGATACATCCGATATCGCGGTAAAGATTCTTTCCGAACGCAGCAAATCCCTCCATGTCAGAAATATAATTCGGACGATGAGGAAACATGATGAGCGGAGCTATATAGTAATCCGCAAATCCCTGATGAGTTGACAGAACAAGGTAAGGAGGCTTCACGCCCTTCATCCCCGACTTATGCATCTTCAGTCCGGTAGGCCTTGTCATAATATATGAGATCCCCCATATCAGGGACATTAATAACCCCGGTGTTTTCACCGGGGGTCTTGTCATATCAAAAGGTATTAAGTTTTCTTTTCTGTTCTTCTTCATAAACGTTTCATCTCATGATCGGATTATAAGCCATATTGAATTTAAGTTCTTTTATAAACTTCTTTTCCAGATCAATTTCCGCTTTAGTAAAAAAGCTGTCCTGCATATTGTTTATTGCTTCTTCAGCCTGTCTGAGGGAAACCTCCGCTTTGTCAGGCTGCTTCAGAATATAATACTGATAATAAGCCAGAATCCTTCTTCCGTTGGGATCCATATCGCTCTCAAGTCTCTGTCCGATGATATTATAGAACTTCATGGCATTCTGTATGTTTTGATTTATATATGTGGAGTAAAAAAGTATCTGGTAGTAACATCCGGTATATGCCTCAAAACGATCGTAATCGTTCACCATATAAAGTATCTCATCCAGTTTTCTCACAATATTCGTCAGACCGTTATAATCCCCCTGCTCCAAAGCTCTTCCGCAGCAAAGATTCAAATGTGAACAACGCATCAGTTTTCCTATACTTTTATCTTCCGCATAAGCAGGATTGATATCCAGTTCCGAAAATGATGCCCCTGCCCACAGCTGATCAAACGCTCTTCTGTTTACCTTCATTAGGTTATTATTCGAGCCCTTTGCGATCACCAGAATATAGAGAACGATATATGATATGGCATATATCAGCATTCCGGTAAACATTCCGCATAAGAACTGTACTCCGCGATAATAATCCATATCTTTTTTATGAGGTATGACATACAGCATAAATAAACCGCCGAAAAGGATCAGTTTCAACAAACCGCATATTCCGGTATAGATCAAATCCTCTTTCTCGGTTAAATTCTTCTTTGTACACATTACCAGCGGCAATATTTTAAAACGGCTCTTTGTAAACTGAAATTTATCTTTGAATCCCGAACGTCTGAATTCGATTCCGTATACCGAAAAATGAAACAATGTGAGACCCATAGCCATTCCCACGAGAATCTGTATTCCCGCGCCTATAAAAAAGGCAAGATATAATCCGATAAAACTCCCTAAAACATACACCTCAAAATCCCTCACAAAGCACTAAGCAACAGTCCTCCGACGAGATTCATTATATCATGAATAACAATGTGCTTTCCAGCAGCAGTATTGCGGGAATTATATATTTTCTCGGATGATGCCAGAGATCCGGCTCGGCTTTCCATTTTGTCAGTGTAAACTTATCCTCCAGAAATGCATTTCCGGCGGCCTGCTGTACGGCAATAAGCGGTGCTATAAACATTGCTCTTGTCACGATCCCTCCTCTTATAGCGAAATATGCCGTAAAAAATATCGCATAACTCACCATATAGATAAAAAACAGCGTTATCGCATAAGGCACGAAAAAGCTTGCCGTTTTATTCGGCATAGAATCCAGCCTCTGCTTCAGATTTCTGTTGGAACTTACCACCGTTGCCATAGGACTGCTGAGTACTATCAGACAGAGTGATATTCCGCAGCCGAAGCTGACCCCGGCCTGTTCCGAATTAATTGCAAAAAATACACCGAATGCTATCATAAAGATCGTGGATATAAACACACTTTTATTCGTTGCAAGATATCTCATGATATATTTCGGAATAAGCAGTCCCGGTGACTTCACCTTACCCGAACCTGCCCTCTCTTTTTTATAACTCTTCTCCTCGCTTACCCTGAAATCATCGATCTTCATAAACGAGAATATTACCGCCGCAATAACCGCAGCCGCCCCGAGAGCAGCAACAGTAATGATTCCTTCCGGAAGAAGAAATGCAGCGGCTACTCCCACACCTGCGAAAAGCAGTAAAGCTGCGGGGAATTTCTTTCTAAGCGCAAATGATGTCATAAAGGAAAACAGCATATATAAAAAGCTGACAAATATAGTTACAGCATCCATAACACCAAGATCGGTAAAGGCATACAGCAGACCTGCCAGAATTATAACCTTGGTTGCCAGAACATACAGTCCTATAACTGCCGCATACTCCCAAAGAGTTTTCTTTTCATCGCAGGGCATTGCAAAAAAGCCCTTCAGAGTTTTTGCATTATCTTTGGAATTAAGCACCTGATGGGTTATGGTGCCCGCCATAAATAAAATCGTAATGACCAGAACCTTCTGAGCCATATTCACATGAAAGCCCGTTTCTTTCAGTCCCATTCCCATTACAACAGCAGCAAACACCGCTTTAAGAACGCTTCTGTATCTTTCACCCAGAAGTTTTCTCGATAACAACTTATACATTTTCCCCTTTTACCTCCTGCTGATCATCTTCGGTACCGAG
>CACZHN010000120.1 GCA_902780985.1 uncultured Lachnospiraceae bacterium
CGTCGGAAATGTAATAGCCTTCTCCGCTGCCTGTAAGCTGGATATCAAGACATCCTGACTCATCACCCTCGATATATCTGTGAGGAGCGTACTGAATGATGATATTCTTGAATGTAAGCTGAGCTCCTGTAAGCTCATCTATCTGCTCACCGCCGTTCTCGAATCTCTTATAAACCTTAGCGTCGGCATCGTATACGAAATATGGCTCAAGTCCCTGATTGAATGCTGTTGTAACCTTGTTGCAGTCCTTACCGTTTTCAGGAACCGTATCATCAGGATTGAAGTTGAACATCTTCTTGTATGAAGAATCCTTCTCTGTTGAGAAACCGTTGTCCTGGATAGCCTGAACAAGATTTGGTCCTGATGTATAACCTGTATGCTCAAGAGCATAACCCGGTCTGCTTACTCTGAATGCTGCACCGCCGTCCTTACCGTTAAGGTCGATCTGATCAAGGTTTGTTGTTACTTCAAACTCGTGCTGAGCGTATACAGACTGTCCCCAGTGAGCGAAGTAAGCATCCAGCTCCATAGCTTTTCTGTCAAAGTAGTGTCTTGCACTTCTGACAGGTCCGAGTCTCTCAATGTTCTCATAATTTGAAAATACGCAAAGGAATCTTGTTACGCTTCTATGCTCCTCAAGCATCTCGAAGATAACATCCGCCTCGCCTATACCTGACTGAGGAAGTGAAACGTAGATGTTATTGATAGTGATTGAAAGAGGTCTCTTCTTAGCCTCCTCCTTATCAATCCATTCACCGTTAAGATCACTCTGGATCTTTCCGTCTCTTGTAAGTTCTACCTCTGAAAGATCACCCTCAAGCTTTGACTCGTCTTCTGTGGTGATTGAATATTCTGTAGTTACTTCTTCTGTAGTAGTTTCTGTGGTGTCTTTCTTGCCGCAGCCTCCAAGGTTTACGGCCATAATCATTGCAAGTGTTACTCCGAGAAGTTTCTTCTTATTCATAATCTCTGGTATATCCTTTCCTCTTTAAAATCTCTTCCTGCATTTCTTCCATAACACGTCTTTCTTCATCATCCATATGGTCGTAACCGAAAAGATGAAGCATGCTGTGTGCTACCAGAAATGCAATTTCCCTCTTCAGACTGTGTCCGTATTCCTCGGCCTGCTCGCGGGCTCTTTCAACGGATATGACTATATCTCCCAACAGGAGCTCTCCCGTATCCGGATCGAAATAATCCTCGGGATTCTCCAGAACCAGCCCAAGATCAGCCGGCACTTCAAAATCAAGCATAGGAAAAGAAAGTACGTCCGTCGGACTGTCTATACCTCTTTCGGCCTTGTTAAGTTCATGTATTGCCTCGTTATCCACGAGAGTTACATCAACCTGACATTCATATTCGCAGCCTACAAAGTCAACAGCCTCATTTATCACATTCTCGATAATGGAACTGTACTCTTCCGGAAGAAAAATATTCTGTTCGTCAGTAATCGAAATATTCATAATGAATCATTCTAACATAGTTTACTGTTTTCTTCTACTTTTGTTTGAACTGTCGTATTTCTCGTAAGCATCGACAATCTTCTGTACCAGCGGATGTCTTACAACGTCCTTGGAGGTCAGTCTGCATACGGCAATTCCCTCAATATTCTTTACAACCTTAAGAGCTGTATCGAGACCGGAATTGGTATTTGCAGCCAGATCCTTCTGTGACTGGTCACCTGTTATGATGGCTTTCGAGCCGAATCCTATACGCGTCAGAAACATTTTCATCTGAGATTCAGTGGTGTTCTGAGCCTCATCAAGAACTATAAAGGCGTTATCCAAAGTTCGACCTCTCATATAAGCAAGAGGGGCAACTTCGATAAGTTCCTTCTCAAGATTCTTCTGGAAGCCCTCTGCACCCATGATCTCATAGAGTGCATCATAAAGCGGTCTGAGGTACGGATCTATCTTGCTCTGAAGATCTCCCGGAAGAAATCCCAGCTTCTCACCCGCTTCGATAGCAGGTCTGGTTAAAATGATCCTCTCAACCTCACCCTTCTTAAATGCGGTTATGGCCTTAGCCATAGCTAAGTAAGTTTTACCGGTACCGGCAGGGCCTGTGCCGAAAATGATCATATTGTTATCAATGGCCTCGACGTAGTTCTTCTGTCCGAAGGTCTTTGGTCTGATAGGCCTTCCTGCCATGGTATGACATATGATATCATCACGGTCGGCAAGCTCACTTACTTCATTATCGCTTCCGTCACGTACAAGAGATATGGAATAATCCACATTCTGTTCGGTTATGGTATTGCCTTTTTTAGCAATAGCATAGATATCATTCAGAACCTTCATGGCCTTGTCGATATTTCTGTCATCGCCTGTAAGGATAAGCTCCTCTCCACGATAAACATACGTAACATCGAAAGCCTTCTCAACCTTCCTGATGTTACGGTCAAACTGGCCAAAAACGTTCTGAATATTCGAATTATCTATTAATATAGTCTTATGTGTTAAAGACATATGTTCCCCTCAATTTAATAGCTTCTTAATATTTCCCGTTAATGTAAAAAGTGCCGCGACTAAGTCACGGCACATTAAGTACACATATTTGGCTTATTTATACTTACGCTTTCTTGCAGCCTCAGACTTCTTCTTACGTCTTACGCTTGGCTTCTCGTAATGCTCTCTCTTACGAATTTCCTGCTGAATGCCTGCCTTTGCACAGTTTCTCTTGAATCTGCGAAGTGCGCTATCCAGTGTCTCATTCTCTTTAACGATTACGCTTGACAAATCTCTCACCTCCCAACAGTTAAAAGATAAGACCGAAGGTTATTATAACACAATCATACCTTTTGTCAAGAAAGATTTATAACATATTACATTTACAGCTGATTCTTAGCTGTTTCAACACCTGCTGCAAGGGCTGCATCGATGCCTGAAGCATCCTTTCCGCCGGCCTGAGCCATGTTAGGTCTTCCGCCGCCGCCACCGCCTACCATAGGTGCGATCTGCTTGATGATATTTCCTGCATGGATACCTGCTGCAACCGCATCATCGCTGGCCATAACCAGAAGGCTTACCTTACCGTCATTGTCGGAAGCAATGATGATAACGGACTTGCCGAGTTTCTGCTTCATGTCGTCACCGAGTGTACGCATTGCATTTGCATCTACGCTTGAAAGCTTAACAGGAAGGATCTTAACTCCGTTTGCCTCAACAACGTCATTCATAACGTCTGCTGCTGCAGCCTTAGCCATCTTGTCCTTGAGACTCTGGTTCTCTGACTGAAGTGACTTGATCTCTTCCATAAGAGCCTGGATCTTGTCAGCAAGTTTTGAAGGCTCTGACTTAGCTGCTGCTGCCGCACGGATAAGAGTTGCCTCGATATCCTTGTAGTAGTTCATAGCACCTACGCCTGTAAGAGCTTCGATTCTTCTTACGCCTGCTGCGATACCCTGCTCTGAAACGATCTTAAATGTATTGATAACTCCTGTATGTGCTACATGTGTACCACCACAGAGCTCGATTGACCAGTCGCCCATGTTTACAACACGTACTGTGTCGCCGTACTTCTCACCGAAAAGTGCCATAGCGCCTGTCTTCTTAGCATCTTCGATAGACATTACGTCTGTTCTTACCGTAAGATCAGCTGCAATCTCAGCATTTACGATCTCCTCAACCTTCTTGATCTCATCAGCTGTCATAGCCTGATCATGAGAGAAGTCGAATCTGAGTCTGTCATCAGCAACATATGAACCCTTCTGTTCAACATGATCACCAAGAACAGTCTTAAGTGCCTTCTGAAGAAGGTGTGTAGCTGAATGGTTCTTGCAGATATCTGAACGTCTGCCTTCCTCAACCTTGAGAACTGCCTTCTCACCTGCTTCGATGCTTCCTGAAACAACGGAACCGATATGTACATATCTTCCGTCCTTAAGCTTTATAACATCCTCTACGCTGAATACACCGGACTCTGTCTCGATTGTACCCTTATCAGCTGTCTGACCACCCATTGTTGCGTAGAACGGTGTCTTAGGAGTGATGATAGCACCTGAAGTTCCCTCATCGATAGATGAAGCAGCTGCATTGCCGCTTACGAGAACATCGATAACACTCTCATCAGTTGTCTTGTCATATCCTGTAAATTCTGTAGCAGCTGCTGTACCCAGGCCGTTGAATACATTGTCGTCTGAGCTGAGCTTAGCTGAGAAGTTCTGATTCTCTCTTGCTCTCTGCTTTGCAGCTTCCATAGCCTTGTCGAATCCGCTCTCATCTACAGTAAGTCCCGACTCTGCAGCCATTTCAACTGTAAGTTCGATAGGAAATCCGAATGTATCGTAAAGGTAAAATGCTTCCTCACCGTTGATCTCGTTCTGTGAAGCAGCCTTCTTCTCATCGAGGATCTTTGTGAACTCCTTCATACCGTTCTCAAGAGTACTCTCGAATCTTACGATCTCCTTATCAAGTTCCTTGAGGATGAACTCACGGTTCTCTGTAAGAAGCGGATAGCTGTCATCATAAACCTTGTCGATATAGATCTTTGCAACCTCAAGAAGGTTTTCCTTCTTAAGACCAAGAGCACGTCCGTGTCTTACAGCTCTTCTGATAAGACGACGAAGTACATATCCTGCTCCAACATTTGACGGACGAAGCTTTGCAGCATCACCGATGAGCATTGTAGATGTACGCATATGGTCTGCGAGGATTCTCATAGACTTTGTAAGCTTCTCGTCTTCATTATACTTCTGACCTGAAGCCTGCTCGATATAAGCTATAGTCTCTGTGAAAAGATCTGTCTGATATACATCCTTGGAGCCGTTAAGGAATGCAAGGATTCTCTCAAGTCCCCAACCTGTATCTACGTTCTTCTGCTTGAGCGGTGTAAGATGGCCGTCCTGATGCTTCTCATACTGCATGAAAACGTCGTTTCCCAGCTCTGTATACTTACCGCAGTCACATCCCGGACCACAATCAGGACCGCAGTCAGGAACATCAGCGATATAGAACATCTCACTGTCAGGACCGCAAGGGCCGTACTCAAGTCCCCACCAGTTATCTTCTGCAGGAAGATAATAAATGTTTTCCTTCTTGAAACCTGAAGCTATTCTGTACTGAGCGCCTTCCTCATCACGAGGAGCGTTCTCATCACCTGCAAATACTGTAGACGCAAGATGATCAGCATCAAATCCGAATACCTGTGTAAGAAGCTCGAAGCTCCACTTACAACGGTCTTCCTTGAAATAATCTCCGAGACTCCAGCTTCCCATCATCTCGAAGAATGTAACGTGGCTTTTATCACCAACCGAATCGATATCATTTGTACGAACGCATCCCTGTACGTTGCAGAGTCTTGTTCCAAGCGGATGCTTCTCTCCGAGGAGATAAGGCATAAGCGGCTGCATTCCCGCTACGTTGAAGAGAACTCCTGTTGAACCGTCTGATACAAGTGATACGGCACCTACATCAACGTGTCCTCTCTCAATATAAAAATCCTTCCAGGTCTTTCTTAGTTCTTTTGAGGTAAACTGTCTCATGATTTACTATCCTCTCTTATTCTCTATCTGCAAGCTCCTTGGTAATATCTTCCCAAGTTATGCCTTTTTCAGCCATAAGCACCATCATGTGGTACATCAGGTCTGCAATTTCGTATTTAATCTCCGAAGGATCCGGATTCTTTGCGGCGATGACTGTCTCTGTCGCCTCTTCTCCGAACTTCTTCAGGATCTTATCGATACCCTGATCGAACAGATAATTTGTATAACTGCCCTCACGAGGATTCTGCTGTCTGTCGATGATCGTATTGTATACGTCCGTAAATACCTGGAACGGATTTGCGGCATCTCTGTCTCCCATATCCGCAAGCGGTGTATAGAAGCATGTAGGATTGCCTGTATGGCAGGCAACGCCGATCTGATGAACCTTAGCCAGCATAGTATCCTTATCACAGTCTATTGAAAGAGACTTAACATACTGGAAATGTCCCGACTCCTCGCCCTTTGTCCAAAGACGCTGTCTGGATCTTGTATAATATGTCATAAGTCCCGTCTCGATAGTCTTGTTATAAGACTCTTCGTTCATATATGCCATCATAAGAACCTTATCGGTCTTATAATCCTGAACTATACAAGGAACAAGTCCTGCGGCATCTGTCTTGAACTCACTGAAAGGAATGCTGCTTACCAGCCCTCTTACGTTTACGTTCTTATCAGCCAGTACCTTCTTGATATCTCTTATATTTATATCGGCGTTCTTAAATACAACCTCGTCAAACTTTTCAAATACTGCCGCAGCCGCCTCAGCAACCGCATCGGCAAAACGAGGACTGTACTCGGTAAGTGTTATAACCTTATCCTTGCCGAATCTCTTAAATGCTTCGTCATAAGCCTTCTCGCCGGCCTCTGTGGAAGTATCAACGATAACTCTCTGGGCTCCTCCGTAAAGAAGCTTCTTAACATCCTCGAATCTGCCTACGCCGCCGAAAGCGTCGATAGGAATATCAAGGTTATCGGTGAAGTTCTTGAGAAGCGCCGCATTCGGCTCAATATCTGCTCTTGTTGCGCCTTCATCCCACATAACAAGTCCGTCCGCACCTGAAGCAGCAAGCTTGATCAGGTCTGCGATATCGGTACTCTTGTCAAATGTTATGAATATCTTTTTAATACTCATTTTATAATGCTCCCTTAGTTGAAAGTAATCCGTCCCCAAGTCTCGGGTCTTTTGCGACTGCGATTGAAAGTGCATTTGCAAATGCTTTGAACGCCGCCTCTATTATGTGATGATTATTGGAACCTGAAAGCTGTTTGAAGTGGAGATTCATCTCAGCCGCATAAGATACGGCATAGAAGAATTCCTTAAACATTTCGGTGTCGAAATATCCAACTCTCGGAACCGTAAGTTCGATATCGGATACATAGTAAGGTCTTCCGGAAAGATCTACTGCAGAAAGGACAAGAGTTTCATCCATCGGCATAGCAAATGAACCGTATCTCTTGATACCTGTCTTATCTCCTACAGCCTCTTTGATGGCCTTTCCAAGAACGATACCCGTATCTTCTATTGAATGATGTGAATCCACATAGAGATCACCCTTAACTGTGACATCCAGATCAAAATATCCGTGCTTTGCAAAGCTCTTCAGCATGTGATCAAGGAATCCTATTCCTGTATCTACATTTGCTTCGCCCTTGCCGTCAAGATTAAGAGTAAGCTTAATATCTGTCTCACCTGTTTTTCTCTCAATTGTTGATATTCTGTCAGCCATCATAACCTCCTTCACATATAATCCGTTATTCTTACTGCTCGTCCTTGAATCTTACAGCGATTGAATTAGCATGAGCTGTAAGTCCTTCAGACTTAGCAAACATCTGTATATCCTTAGATACTGCTCTGAGGGCCTCCTCTGAGTAGCATATGATACTTGACTTCTTTATGAAATCATCTACACCAAGTGGTGAGAAGAATCTTGCGGTTCCGTTAGTCGGAAGGACATGGTTAGGTCCTGCAAAATAATCTCCGAGAGGCTCTGATGAGTACTCTCCAAGGAATATAGCACCTGCATTCTTTATCTTAGTCATAATATTCCATGGGTTAGCTGTAACAATCTCCATATG
>CACZHN010000121.1 GCA_902780985.1 uncultured Lachnospiraceae bacterium
CGTCTCATCCGGATAATCCCAGAATCTTCTTCACCTTATCGAAAGGCTCGTTAAAATACACATCTGTGTCACTTTTGTAAATCGAAAAAATGTGTCACTTTTCGAGGAATTCATCAACCATCTTGTCGATGGTTTCAGGCTGATAGAAAATGTAATATATATTTCCCGCTAAATAAGATACTTCCTGAATATCACTGTTCGATATCATTTGTGTATAAAGATCATATGGTTTAGGATTCATATCCGTATTTGAATATTCGTAAGTCAGGATAAGACTCGGAAGATCCGAAGGAAGCTTATATCCCCTAAGCACTCTTCCATCCATAAACATATGTGCCTGTTCTTCTATACCTTCATTATTTCCCGACTCCGATATATATTTCTCGGCTATGATATTAAAATGATCACTCATTACTCCTCTGGCAAAAACCTCGTTGTAAGTAACAAGTTCCATACGTACAAATCCTGTCAGATTAAGCAGTTTACTGATGCTCTTCGCTCTTTTGCCGGAACTCTTTACCGCATAATAAACTTCTTCTTTTGTCATGTTCGGATTGTCACTGTATTCACTTATGATCTCCGGCGTCGCCATATCTACGCCTACTAACGCTTCAACATTATCGGGGTATTTATTTATATATGTTTCGGCTATTATTCCCGATGTCTCATAAGCAATAAGCACTACCGGCTTCCCGCCGTTCTGCTTTTCGATAAGTTTGAAGAGTTCATCCGCCACATTCTCGGACGAACGGCTCTTCTTTGTACTGTCACTGAATCCACGCCCGAAAAGATCGGGTACTATCACTCTGTACTTATCACCCAGCGCATCCGCCAGCGGTCTTAGCGTAAGTGACGGTGCCGGATCCGTAGCATCTCCCAGGAGAAGAATCGTCCGTTCCCCTTCTCCTGTTATATATGCCGCCATATTCACTCCGTCAATTTCGGTCATGGTTATATATTCGTTTTTATAATCCTCAACAGCTGCTTTTTCTCTCGAAGATGTTATATGGCTGGTTACGGAATAATAAACTATTGCTATTCCGAGAATCACTCCCGCAACTACGGCAACCTTCCTAAGCACCCTAATAGCCCATGCCGTATAAGGTTTGTCATAAACGAACGGTACAAAGCGGGTCCTGAAAAGGCTCACTGCCCAGGCTGCCGGCACCGTCAATATAACAACCACTGCCATATATAAAAACGGATCTATGATGTAATAAAACGCTTTGTCCGAGCCGATGAAGTTTTTACAGAACATTTCAACAAACAAGGTATGTACAAGATATATCTCAAGGGTCATTCCCCCAAGGAATCCCAGTGCTTTGTTGCCTATTTTTACTTTCATGCCGATCATCATGATAAGCAGCGAAAATCCCACGGACGCAAATATCTGAAATGCTGTCTGTACCTGCATCGATCCGTCAATCCCCAATACATTTCCGAGCATATTATAAACGCGCATTCCGCTCGAACCGAAGAAGCAGAAAATACCTGTCACTATAAAAGTCACAGCAAACCAGACCGGATATCTGCTTTGAATATTCTTTGTGATTCCCTCAAAATGCTCTGCTATAAAGGCTCCCGCAGGAAATGCGAGAACACTGTTGTACCAATAGGTATCTATATAGAGAAGCCTGCAGGCAACGCACCAGAGTATAGAAAAAACTATTATGCCGATCAGGGCTCTTTTCTTCAGGAATCTTATGCAGAGATAAAAACCGATATACAGCACTGCTATAACAAAAACAAACCAGCTGTAAGTATTTGCGGGAAAGCCCTGAAGTCTTTTTGAAATACGGGCGAACTGAAATACGCTGTCGGTAACGATAAAAGTGATGATAAGAGGGAGAAATCTTTTTTTAAGGAATCCCTTATGATAATCTTCTTTTCCTGAGGCACTCATCATAAGTCCGAAGCCGGAACAGAAAAAGAAAAACGCCACAAAAAGATATCCGCTTCGTAAAAACGGAGAGAGTGCATTTCTCAATATATCCGGGCTTTCAATCTGAGTCCACATTTTCTGGGAGATGTGATGCATAATGATACATACTGCAAAGAATCCCAGCCATGCCTTCGTATGCTGAATTCCCATATACTCACCATTAAACTCACCCTTTTTGCAAAACTTCACACCCCATAGAAGCAGAAACAGAAGTGACGGATAAACAAGAAAAATCAGATAAGCCATATTCGTAACCTCCTAACCCCAACATTTTAAGTAAATACAGCTCTGTTTATATGTATACAGAAAATGCGGAGGACAATATATCATATTCTTTAGAATAATATCATAATATTTATACTCATAAAAAAAACCGCCCTGTTTTGTCTGTGACCCCACAATACAAAACAGGACGGCTGCAAATTACTCATTACTTTTTTTATTCTCTTTTTCGCCTAACACTAAATAAAACAATCCGAGAAGATATACCGGAAACATAGATTACCCTACTTTTACGGCATCATATCTCTCGGAATTAAGCACTGCCTCCATAGCTTCAGCCGGTGTCATTCCGATCACCGAAAGAAGGGATCTGAAGGTTAATGCGCTGGCTCCCGATACAAGCTGTACGCCGCGTCTCTTGGAATCAGCATGGAACACATCGTGCCTGCTGTTTACATTCCAGAAAACAACGTTAGGTATCTCATAACCTTCTGCCGCAAATCGCGCTCTCATGTTGTCATAAAAAGTCCAGTCCTTTGAACCGCAATAGTCAATCTCCATATCGGATATAACTATTATGGACTTCGGCATATCAGCGGCCGGAGTATGGTTCTTCACTGCCAGATTCAGAACTTTCATGAATGCAGCCCTGAGGTCTGTATTCATTCCCCATGCAGCATTTCTTACGCTGTTAACCTTCTGCTCCAGTGTCTCTCCCTTTATTGTTACTATCTCCGGGGAACCGCTGAAGGTCATAAACAGATTATGGAAGTCTCCTCTGTTTCTTTCCGCAAAATATATTGCAAGTCCTACAGCCGAAGCAAGGGGCTGCGCTTCCATGGTATACATGGAACCTGAAGTATCAGCCATGACAAGTGCATTTACACCGTCGCCCACATAGTCCGGAAGTGCATTCCACTGTGCCTCAAGCACTCTCTTTTCAGAGTCACTGAGCACATCTCTTCTGTATGTACCGCTAAGCAGGAACTTCTTTACTACGTCGTATGGATAGAGTGTGGAAGAATTAATCTTCTCCTCACCCTTTTCCACCGCACCGATGAAAGCGCTGAAGCGATCACTGTCATGTCTCGCATATGCATCTCTGTATATCATCATAGCTCTGGAAGGTACCGCACTGTAGTTGATGTCAGCCCACTCATTTGCGGACATCTTTACCTCAACCACATCGATTACACGTCTGAGTGCACGTACTGTTCTCTTAAACTCATATACCGAGTAACCCAGTCTTTGAGCTGTAAGTATACCCAGCTTTCTTGTATTTCTCGAGCCGGCATCCGCGGTCTTTATCCACTTAGCAAGAAGGGATACGGTTCCGCCGGTATAAAGTGCCTGTACGTCCGACTCGAACTGTTCCTTCATGAAAGCCCACATCTCGTCCTCGAGAGGTGTACCCACAAGTGTGTAAAGATCGTCGAATCTGCCATACTCGGGAATAAGTCTTATATTGGATCTGAGAGCCTCAGGGTGCTTCTCAGCCATATATCTTATAACTGTTCTGAAGGTATCTCTCTCACCGAGACCTTCTCTTATATCTCTTGCATAGAAAGCTGTCTTTGTTGCTATAAGCGGATTCTCATTATAAGCCTCAGCAAAAAGTCTCTCTATTCTTTCCGTATCTGTCTGTCTGAGTGCACCTACAGTGCTGAAGAAGTCAAGACAGGCTTCTCCTGTAGTGCTGAGTGCCACCGCACCGTTTTCAGTTCTTGTGAACTGTGATTCTCTTCTTAATACATCTGCAAAACTCATAGTGTATCCTACCTTTCTCATGACACTTAATCTTTTTGGAATCGAACCAAATTAAAACCAACCTGTAATTTGCTGTGAGTGTCACATATCATCGTAGCGAGGACAGGACTCGAACCTGCAACACCGTCCTAATGGGAGATATTTGCTGTCAGAACCCCGGACAGGATTCATTTTTCTACGTGCTCTACCCCTTGAGCTACCCCGCTGTGTTTTGTTTTCGATGATGTAAGGATAAACTATTCTGTTTTTTATATCATTTCAAAAAAGCTGCGAACATCTCTTTCTGCTTTTCAATCCTCTTCATAAAGAGCTTCTTAAATCTTTCGCTGCCGATAACTTCTACAGCGGAACCGAAGGAGAGAACCTCTATCAGAAGCTCCGTCTCGTTGCTCTCGTTATAGAATATATCGCATCTATAGAGTTCATCACTGATACGCACGGTATTCTTCTTATACTGGGCAAACTGCAGCATAGCACGCTCCAATGCATTTCTTTCCGTTTTGATAAGCAGAGTCGCCGGCTCCTTATAATATCCGCCTGTGATAAGTCGGTCCAGATCCGGTTCTTCCCCCGGAGCAACAAACTTATCGATTTCTGTAACCTCGCTTATTCTGGAAATGTTAATGGTATAAAGATTTTCCTTCATACCGTACTTTTCGGTGAATCGACGCTCTACCGCATACAGTCTGAACTTATCGTTTTTAACCGAGTATTCCAGCTTGCATGGGATAAACTTATAATGAACCCTGTTATCTTTTCTGGAATTAAAGCTTATATCCAGAATCCTGCCCTGCCTGATGGCCGAAAGGATCATACGGAATTTTTTCCTGTAATCCTCCGAGCTGTAATCATCTCCGTCAGCAAAGCGGTCCGTATATATGATATCTTCCGCACGGAACAGCGGTTCCACGCCTTCGAGAGAATCTCTTAATACCTCTATATCCCGCTCATCCAGAAAAAGACCTATCCTTCTGTCCGCAAGCACTGCCGCAAGCCATCTCTTCTGAAGAAGAGACAGAGGCACTGCAGGCTCCTCACTGTGAAGGACCGATGTATAAACATCTCCGTCTTTTTCAAACAGAGCTATACTTCCCTCCGCCAGTTTCGGGACCAGATAGAGCATAGTCTCCCCGAAGCCCTTTTCCTCTACAACTTTCATCAGCTCCGGCTGCGAAAAAGAACCCATTCTGAGAAGGTCAGCTATTATGTTGTAATATGCTCCGTATATCTCGGAATAAAGGTTCATAGATACATCTGCTCCATATTCTTTATATCTTTCAGAAATTTACTTCTCATTCTTCCGTTCTCGGAAGTTTCGTTCATGTCATTATCGAGATTTATAAATCTTATATCTATTATTCTGCCGATAAATGTCCTGAGCCACGGAAACATTTCCACCGGATCGAATACGATCTTCTCATAGACGAACACATTATCATCTAATCTCGTAACGCTTCCGCCCTTTCCTTCTCTTTCAAGTCTGCTAAGTATAAATTCCTCATACTTCTCATCCACCGTCAGGGTAAGCTTAACCTTGGTCTTTGATCCCGAGAAGGATACGCCCCAGACATAATCCAGATTTCTTTCAAGAGCGTCATGGATATCCCCACACTCCGTCTCACAGCCTTCCGTCACCTTCTTGATCTGGTCCAGACGGAGACATACAAATCTGAATCGGTTATCTTTATCATCTTTACTCTTAAGCTGCTGACGCATAGCGACATATCTTCTGCCGGTCCTGATGCTTACCAGGATCTTGAGAGGTAAGCCTGTCAGAAGCTGCACATTTTCATTGCGGTTATTCTGTATCTCAACCTCAACATTACGGGATTCCTTCATGGCGGAAAGAAGCTGATAGAGGATCTCATCCTCCAGAGTAAATACCGGAAAGCTGTGCTTTACACGGAAAGTCTCGTTCACCTCACCGGCTGTCTCAAGTACGGTACTTCCCACATAGCCGAAGGGAATCTCCAGCTGCATTAGGGATACGGCCTCTTTCAAGCCTTCACTTTCCGTATCTTCATCCGGCAGCTCCTCGTAAGTCAGGCCTCTTCCGTAGAGCACGTTCTTTCCCTGCTTCTCGGTTATGATCAGTCCTTCCTTCACATACTCGTTAAGCTTTCTTCTGACCATCTGGGTATCCACTGCCAGCGCATAATCGGAAGAGAGGATATCCGCGATCTCATTTGCACTGAGCCTCTCATCCCTGTCGCTCAGGATATCGAAGAGAGCAAAGTGCAATGTAATATCGTTATCCGTAAAACTCTTTGTCTTCCACACCGCAAAAAGAGGATTTTCATCCAGAAGATTGCTGTCCATCATAAGGGAAATGTTTTTAACCCGGGTCCTTCCTGCTTCCGCAGTCTCTTCCTCAACATACTTTCCCAACCAGCTGGTTATCCTGCGGCGTTCATCGTCGTAGGTTCTGGCACTCTTCTTATCGGATGTAAAATCCTGTCTGCTTTTAAAACCGTATACGAAAAAGTCCCGAACATAGTCGCGACTTTTTCCGAAATTTTTAATTAGTTCCTGAAATTCCGACATAGCGTCATCCCTGTTAGAGTTCCGACAGGTCCGGCTTATCCTTTCAGAACTCCTACCGTCTTCAGTCTTCTTACCGCGGTAACAAGATCCTTCTGGTTCTCCATTACCACATCAATATCCTTGTAAGCAAATCTGCACTCTTCCGCCACATCGTTCTTGCTTGCCTTTCCGAGAACAACGTCCTGCGCCTTAAGGTCCAGCATTACCTGCTCTACCGTAAAGGCAGCCTTCGCACCGGTTCTGGAATAGCATCTTCCCGCTCCGTGTGATGAAGAACAGAAGCTGTCCGGGTTGCCCTTTCCCTCAACCACATAGCTGTAGGAACCCATAGCTCCCGGGATAACTGCCATATCGCCGACTCTCGCACGGTTAGCACCCTTTCTGTGAACCCATACATTTTCACCGAAATGGTTCTCTATTACCGCGTAGTTATGATGACAGTTGATCTGCTCACCGAATATAACTTCCTTGTCTGTGTACTTCTCTACAAGTACTTTAAATATCTCGGATGCCTTATCCATCATAGCCTTTCTGTTTTCAAAGGCATAGTCCATGGCAAGGTTCATCCAGTTTATATACTGCTTACCTTCCGCGCTGTCCACCGGAAGAAACGCGAGTCTCCACTCGGACGGAACAACACTGTAATACTTCTCATTCAACTCAAGCGCCTTTTTGTGGAAGTAATCGCATATAGCCTTACCCAAATGTCGGCTTCCGGAATGGATCATCAGGCAGAGGTAACCGTCGTCATCAACCTGAAGCTCAAGGAAATGATTTCCTCCTCCCAGGGTTCCAACCTGGTAATATCCGTCCTCTATAAGAGGAATAAGCTCATCATTCGCCTCGTACTTATCCCATTCCTCTTTTGCTCTGTCGAGAACCGGGCTCTCCTGCATATCCTTATGTCTTGCGGTATTCACCGGAATGCTTCTCATAAAACCGCTGATGATATTCTGAACCAGACTTCCGCTTCCTGTCCGGATATCCTTGATATCCTCCAGCTTTATATTTGTATCTACAAAGTTCATGCCGCAGCCTATATCCACACCTACCGCATTCGGGATGAT